>CAZTPT010000011.1:0-10733 GCA_964615705.1 uncultured Methanosarcinales archaeon | reverse complement strand
GGGGAGTATGAAGTTCTCAAGCAACAAACTCATCCTTGCGAGGGTGTTACTAACCCTTATGACAGCTGCGGGGTTGTAGAATATTAAGAGCAAGAAGTACAGCGGAACTCCTAAAAGCACAAAAGAAGCCATTATTTTAAAGATGATCCAAGCTCCTGAAAAGTGTCGTATCCAGAACACTATTAGAAATAATTGTATGAACGCCACAACTATTGGGAGCCAGGTTCCGAAGGGTGCTTTGTAAGCTCTAACGTAATCCTTCTTCGTCTTCCTCATCACTACTAAGGCAACTAACACTGCTGAATAAGTTATGAGGGCTAAGGGCAAGAGCAAGGAGAGTAACACCTCGTAAGAACCGGAGCCGACCACTACTAGCATGCTTGTGAGCAAGGTTTGGAAGAGTATTGCTTTGTGAGGAGTCCTGTTTTTGGGGTGTATGTCGCTTAGTTGGGCTATGAACAACTTATCCCTTGCTAGTGAAAGTATGAGTCTCGGGTTGGAAACAACCCAACCCGCAACGCTCCCTATTATGGATAAGTAAACCAGTAACGTGAAGAACTTCTCGCTAGAGGGACCGTAGTACAGCTTAGCCAGCTCCGCTAAAGGGGCTTTCATCTTCCCGAAGGATTCCCAACCCACAGCACCTATACTTATGGCTACGTATCCTATAACCACTAACGCCATAATAGCGCTTCCAATTATTAACGCGGATGGGATCACTTTCCTAGGATTCTTGGTTTCCTCTGCTAGGAAGGTTAGCGTTTCGAACCCGAAGAACGTTTCTGAAATAAGGAAGAGCGTTATCAATAAGTTGTTCCAAGAATGAGTGAGGAAAGGGGTAAAGTTCTCCAACGTGAACAAAGGTATTCCCGGAATGGTTATTGCTAGTAAGGTTCCGAGAGTGATTATTGAAAAGGTTATTAACATCACGGCAGACGTTTCCATTCCTTTATAAGCCACGTAGTTGAAGAGGAGTATGAAGAACAAGCTCACAGTTACCTTCATCCAGGAAGGCATCGCGGGGTTCAAGTACCTAACCGCTCCAACCACGAGCATCGCTATGGTTATGTTCCCCGCTATCAAAGCGCTCCACCCTATTAGAAAGCTGGGGAAGGTGCCGAATGCTTGCTTACAGTACTCGTAGATGCCGCCGCAAGTTGGAAACATGCTCGCCAGTTCTGCGAAGCACATCGCAACGTACACCGCTATCACGCTGAGAACTACCCATGCAATGATAGCCATCGCCCCCGCCTCCCTCGCGCTAATAGCGGGGAGGAAGAACACCCCTGTCCCCATTATAGCGTTTATGACTATCAAGAGCAAAGCGGGGAAGTTCAGGGTTTTCTTGAGCTCTGTTTCCGCCACGAACCTGTTTTTAAAGACAAGGGTTTATAAATGATTCGGTGTTATCCTCCCTTCATGACCGTGCTTGTGGCTTGCTTAAGCACCGGGAAGGGGACGTGGAGCAGCGTGAACAACCTGCTCAGGACTGGGTTGTTCGAGAAAGCCGTGATTGTCACTAACCAGTTCGGTTTTGAAAACTTCAACCCGCCGCAAGGAGTTGAGCTCGTCTTGATAGACCCTTCTAAGGGGGAGGCTGAGTTGAGAGACTCATTAGTGGAGGAGTTAAGGGGTAGGGTTACTGGTGCGGAGGTGGCTTTGAACTTGTCATCCGGCTCTGGAAGGGAGCACATGGCGTTGCTCTCAGCCCTTCTCAAGCTAGGAGTAGGCATCCGCTTGGTGACTCCTTCAAGCGAGGGGTTTGAAGAACTCTAATCCATAACTCCGATAATCATGTACGCGAACCTGTCAGCCACTCTTAACAAGTCGTCCTCGCTCAACGCTTCAAGTATTACGCAGTTCCCCTCCGTGTGTATGAAGTTTGCCTGGCTCAGGGTGAGCCATATCACTATGGTGTCGTTGTCAGCGTTCGCGCAGGTAACGATGGGGCGGGGGGTTTCTGCAAGGCTTTGCTCAGGCTTCCTCGTGAGGGCTCCGTGGGTTTCCAGGTTTAAGATGTTATACCTATCCCCTGTGAGCCTGGATATCTCCACCGCCGCCACCACTGCTTTGGACTTCAAAGAAGGGTCTAGCGTTATGTAAACAGTGACGTTCCCTCTCTGAGCTGCTCTCAGCAATACTTGCTCCGCCCCTCTCTCAGCCACTATGTCCTCTAGTTCTGAGGGGTGGTAGTAGAAGGGTATCCGGTAGGGTTGGCCGTTCTTCTCCGCGTAGGTCACCCAGAGAATTCCTGACTTCTCAAAGGGGAACGCGTTGTAGGTGTAATCCTTTCTCAAAGCCTTGGTAACCAGTATTATCGCTGCGAGGGCAGCTATCACCACTAACACAACCGCTAAGGCCACCTTGGAGGAGTTCCTATCAGCCTCATCTTTGCTCATTCTATCACTCCGAGAACCCTGTATATCAAGCTCTCCACTCCTTTCAACAACCCCATCGACTCCCCTTTGAGGACGAGGCAGCCGTCTTGGTATGAAGCGCTCGTCTCGTTCCGCTCCTCCAAGTAAATGACTGGGTAGTCTGGGCTGGCGTTCTCGCACGTAATGACCGGGTAGGCGTACAGGGTGGAGTTCTGGGTGACCGCGGAGTAAACCGTCCTCCCCAGGTTTAACTCCAACTCGTACCTTGCAAGGTCTTGAGTGGAGACGTCCTTGGAGTAAGGGTTGAACGTTACTATGACTGCGGGGCTGTTCCGAACAATCCTTACCGCTTCCTCCGGGATGTCCACCGTGGCTGCGTCCAAGGGGTGGTTGTAAAACTTCTTCTCAACCCCTTCAACCTTGGTCATGTAGTAGTTATTCACCAGCTTGAACTCGAAACCGTTGTAGTCAAAGCTTGAATCAGCGGGCGCGGAAGTGTTGCCTATTATTATCCCGGCAACGCTCACCACCATCAAGCCTATCAAGAACCAGGTCATCAACACTTGCTTCTTCCTCTCACGCCTCCTCTCACGCCTCCCCATGGGCAAGGGTTAAAAGGGAAGCATTTTTATAATTTATCTAAACAAAGAACTGGGTTCGGGGGGAAGCATTAATAAACAAGCACGCCCCACCAATCCAAGATGGTCCCGGACAAGGAGGCTAAGAAGCTTTTCAAGAAGGAGGCAAGCAAGAACCCTGAGAAGTACTACGCTGTCAGGGTTTTGAAGGAGGAAGGGTTTAAGAGGGCGAGGTGCGCGTGCGGGACTTATTTCTGGAGCGTTTCTGAGAGAGAGGGTTGCGGCGACCCTTCTTGTTCTGGGGGCTTCGCGTTCTTCAAGGACAACCCTGCCAGGAAGGACTTAGACTACGTCGGGGTTTGGAGGGAGTTCTCGAAGATGTTCAAGGCTAAGGGTTACACTCCTATCCAGCGCTACCCCGTCTCTGCTCGCTGGCGGGACGACACCGACTTCGTACAGGCGTCTATCTACGACTTTCAACCATGGGTGGTTTCCGGAGAGGTGGAGCCTCCTGCCAACCCTTTAGTGGTTCCACAGTTTTGTTTAAGGTTCAACGACATAGACAACGTCGGCGTCACTATGAGCCATCACACCGGCTTTGTAATGATTGGCCAGCACGCCTTCAAGAAGGCAGAGGAGTGGGACCAGGAGAAGTACTTCAAGGACTTGCTGGACTGGTTCGTGAAGGGCTTAGGAATCCCTAAGGAGGAGTTAGTGCTTCACGAGGACGCGTGGGCGGGGGGAGGCAACCTGGGCCCTTGCATGGAGTTCTTCTGCAGAGGTTTGGAACTCGCTAACCAGGTGTACATGTTGTTCGAGCAGTCAGGTGAAGGGTTCAAGGACATACCCTTAAGGGTTTTAGACATGGGGATGGGGCATGAAAGGGTGGCTTGGTTCGTGAAAGGGGAAGGAACCATGTACGACGCTGCTTTCCCCCCAGTAGTTAAGGCGTTGCTGGAGAGGACCGGCGTTGGTTACGACTCCTTCTTCATTCAGGCCTACCTCCCCTACGCCTCCTTCCTCAACCTGGACGAGGTGGAGGACTTAGAAGGCGCTTGGAAGAGGGTGGCGGACGAGTTGGGGATTAAGGTAGAGGAGTTAAAGGAGAGGGTGGAGCCGTTAGCAGCGCTTTACTCAGTGGCGGAACACGCGAGGAGCTTGCTCTTCGCCTTGGCGGACGGAGCGCTTCCTGGGAACGTGAAAGGGGGCTACAACTTGAGGGTTATTTACCGAAGGGCACAGTCATTCATAGACAAGCACGGCTGGGACTTGGAGTTGGGAGAGGTGTGCGAGTGGCACGCGGATTACTTGAAGCCGTTGTTCCCCGAGTTGTCAGAGCAGTTGGGGAACGTTAAGAAGATACTAGAGGCTGAAAAGGAGAAGTATTTGGAGACGAGGGAGAGGAATGAGAAGCTAGTGGTGAGGGTTTTGAAGAAGGGCTCGTTAAACGCTGAAGCGTTGCTCACCCTTTACGACAGCCACGGAGTCACTCCTGAAGAGGTGAAGGAGAAAGCTGAAAAGTTAGGGGTGAAGGTGGAGGTTCCTGAAAACTTTTACAGCTTGGTGAGCGAGTTACACGAGAGGAAGGAGCAGAGAACTCAGACCCGGAAAGAGGCAGTGATTGACGCTTCAAAGCTGCCGGAGACGAAGTGCTTGTACTACGACAGCTACGACTATGTGGACTTTGAGGGGAGAGCGCTCTTAGTAAAGGATAAGTACGTGGTGCTGGACAAGACAGCTTTCTACCCAACCTCTGGCGGCCAGGAACACGACACAGGCGTCCTGGGAGGGGTGAGGGTGGTGAACGTTTTCAAGCAGGGAAAAGTGGTGGTTCACGAGTTGGAATCCAAGCCTGGTTTTAAGAAGGGTGACTTAGTGGCGGGGAGGGTTGATTTTGAGAGGCGCTTGCAACTAGCACAACACCACACCGCAACGCACATAGTGGGAGGAGTAGCGAGGAAGCTCTTGGGTAGCCACGTGTGGCAGGCAGGCGCTGCCAAGACTGAGGAGAAGTCCAGGCTGGACATCACTCATTACAAGAACCTCTCCGAGCAAGAAGCTAAGTGGATTGAGGACGAGGCTAACAAGGTTGTTGAGGAGAACCTGCCAGTGTACAAGTCGTTTATGAGGAGGGACTTGGCAGAGAGGAAGTACGGGTTCAGGATTTACCAGGGAGGAGCGGTTCCGGGAAAGGTTTTAAGGATTGTGGAGATACCTGGGTTGGACGTCCAGGCGTGCGGGGGAACCCACTTGAACTTCACATCTGAAGCGGGAAGCGTTAAGATTCTCAGAACGGTGAAGGTGCAGGACGGAGTGGTGCGTGTAGAGTTCGTGGCTGGCAACGCGGCTAAGAAGATACTCGCGGAGGAGAACGCGTTGCTCTTGGAATGCTCTGAACTCCTGGACTGCTCTGAGAAGGAGCTCCCTGCAAGGGTGGAGGAGTTGTTTCAGAACTGGAAGAAGGCTAAGAAGGCGTTGAGGAAGGGGGTGAAGCCTGGGAAGGAGTTGTTAAGGTTGAAGGCTGACGAGCTCTACGAAGGAGACGTTGTTAAGAAGTTGTCGGAAATCCTCAGGACTCCGCCAGAACACGTGTTGAAAACCGTTAAGCGATTCAAGGAAGAACTGGAGCGAATGATTAACTCTTAGACTTCACCAGCCAACCAAGTATTAGGAGGGCTAGCCCTGTTATTAAGTGGTTCACCCCTGGCTTCAAGTTCAGAACCGCTCCCAGCCATGAAGAAGCTCCGACGAGCAAGAATATTATCCCCGCGAGTATTATCAGGGACGCTACTATCTTGGTCAACGCCTTAGTCACTGCTAGCTCAACCCTTTTCTCCACTGCCTCAACGTTTTTGTGAAGCTCGCTCTTCACTTCTTGAAAAACGCTCTTCGCCTCAAACCCTGCTAATTTCTTCAACAACCACTTGCCAAGCTTGCTCATTTCAACCTTCCCAACAGTTTCCCAACCTTGAACCCTACGTAAGCGCTTATAGCAGCGCTTAGCAAGGGCCTCTTCTTTATGAACGACTCTGCTTCTTCCTTCAACTCTTTCAAGTCGTCTCCGTACCTCTCCAGGAAGTCTTTGCGGAGGGAGTCGATCTTCTTCAACGCCTCCCCTAGCAATTCCTTGACGTCTTCCTCCAAGCCCTGCTCTTCTTCTCCTTCCCCCATGCTCTTCTCAGAAGGAATCCTTATTTATAAAGGTTTTGACAGGAGGGGTTAGTTTTTTAAACGCCTCCCCGCCACCCTATGATTTACAGGGTGGTTGGAGAGTGATTCACAGCTTGAAAGAGAGTGACTTGGAGAGGTTCTGCCAACGATCAGGCTGCGGCAAGAAGAGGAACGGCGAGTCTTTGAAGTCCTTCTTTCAAGGATCCACTCACTACGTTTCCTGGACTTGCGATAGGTGCGGGGAGGAGAACTGGTTTAAGACCTCTTTCTTGACAAGCGGTATAAGGGAGGGGTTGTTCAACCCTTACCAGCCAAGCCTTTCTTCCAGGAATGAGAGGGTGAGCACTAACAAGAACGCTCCAGCAGTTGCGAAGGAGAGCAAGGAGTAGATGGGGAGCCCTAGCAGCCCTGGTTGGGGAGTTCTTGCGAGCAACGCGCCAGTGACCATGAAGAACCCTGCTAGGATGCTGAACGCTGTTGTTAAATCCCCTTTCTTCACGTCCCTCTCAACTTTTTCCAAGTTCTCGCTCAGCTTTTCCAACTCGTCCTCGCTCCTCAGAACCGCTCTGTAAGCCTTCGCAGCCATCTCGGGAGCGTCTCTTAACAACTCCGCGGCTCCCCCAACGCTTTTCAAAGCAGTGGATAAAATCTTAGCAGGATTCTCGGAATCCTTCAAGAGTTCCAACGCGAAGGGCTTCGCCACTTCTACGAAGTTGAAGTCCGGGTTGAGTTCTGCGCAGGTTCCTTCCATGGTTATGACTGCTTTGCCTAGCAACACGAAGTTCCTCGGCAGGGTTAGTCCGTGCCTCCTCGCGAGTTCCAAGGAGTCCCTCACCACTGTTGAAACCTTCACTTCTGAGAGAGGAGCGTCGTAGTACTTTCCGAACAGCAAGGAAGTGTCTTCTTTGAATGCTTCCACGTCCACCTCTTTGTTCAAGAAGTTAAGCCTTAGCAATGCCTTAGCCACGAGGTCCAGGTCTTTCCCCACCAACCCTATGAGCAACTGCGAGAGGCTTTCCTTCACCTTCTCGCTCACTCTCCCTGTTATTCCGAAGTCGAGCAGGGAAACAACTCCGTCATCAACCAGCACGTTCCCAGGGTGGGGGTCTGCGTGGAACCTTCCCACCTTGAAGACTTGTCTTAACAACTCTTTAGCGAGGACTTCAGCAACCTTTGCCTTCTCGCTGCTACGAGCAGTGTCGGCCCACTCCCTAAGCTTCTCTCCTTCCAAGAACTGCATCACTAACACGTCCTTGCTGCAAAGCTCTAAGAACGGCTTGGGAACCTTCACGTTCTCAGCGCTCCTCCAAAAGTCTTCCAGGCTTAGCGCTTCGTGGTAGAGGTCTAGTTCTTTCTCGCAGTAATCCTTGAACTCAGCCACTATCCTGGAAGGGCTGAACGCTTTGGGCTTCAACCTCTTCTCTAACTGGTTAGCGATAAACACTAGTATCTCCACGTCTTCTCGGAAGACTTCGTCCACTCCCGGCTTCTTAACCTTCACCGCAACAGCTTCTCCACTGTCCAGGACGGCTTTGTGAACCTGGCCTATGGAGGCTGAAGCAACCGGCTCCACTATGATGGATTGGAGTCTTGGGAGAACTTGTTTCAAGGAGGGTTCTAATTCTTTGAAAGGGACAGGGCTTACCTGGTCTTGTAGCTTTGAGAGTTCCTCGCAGTACTGCCAGGGCAACAAGTCAGGCCTGAGGCTTAGCAACTGTCCCAGCTTCACGAACACGCCTCCCAAGTCTTCAAGCAAAGCCTTGATGTTTTCAGGGGAGTGGTTGGGGAGCGGAGTGTGGAGGGATATCTTCCTCAGACCCAGCTTCTCCAAAACGTAGCCAAGCTCGTGCTTGGCTATAGTGGTTACTATTTCTTCAAACCGATTGCTCGCCTTTAACCACATCACTTACTAGCCAGGAAGAGGCATATTTAAATGTGTTGTTAGGGAAGGAAACATTTTTATAAGCGCTCAACCAATTTTTTAGGAGTGCTGAGCGAAACCTTGACTGCCGCGTTGAAGTATCCCGTAGTGGAGAGGGGTTGGAGGATAGTGGTTGCCCCTCTGGAACACCCTGACATGTTGTGGTTCGTCACCCCGTTAATAGTGGCTTTGCTCGTGTTCGAGTTCTACTTCGGAGGGCATAGGAGGGAGGAGCTTGGGTGGAACTCCGCCGTTGCGAACTCCTTGATGCTCGTCTTCGTCTCTTTAAGCTTGTTAAGAGTGATATACGCCGGATTGACGCCAGTAGAGGTTTACAACGCTGTCGTGCAAGGGGTTAACGACGAGTTTTTCTGGGGTGAGCAAACCGTTCAAGTGCTTATAGCGTTGTTCGTATTAGGAGAAGGGGTTTTCTTGTTCTTCACGAACTTCTTCCACTTGATGCCCAAGGTGATAGCTTTCAAGATTTCCTCCGCACTGCCTATCAACTTAACGGCTTACCTGGCAACGGTCTTGGTGTTCAGCCACCTCTACCAAGACCCAATACCTTTGGACAGCTTGACGTTGTTCGCAACCGTCGTGTTGTTGTTCTTGCTCGTGGCGTTGTTCGGCGTGCTTCACTTCTTGGAGAAAGCGGTGACTTTTGGAAAGTCTTGATTCAGCAAGTTTTTTATAGTGAAACGCTTCACTAGGCAGTGCTATGGCTAAGGACTTCGTCGTGACTCCGTGGAAGGTGGAGGGGGAGCTGGACTATGACAAGCTGGTAAAGGAGTTCGGCACACAGCCCTTAACTTCTGAACTGCTCTCCAGGATGGAGAGGATTGCTGGCGAGCTCCACCCCTACTTGAAGAGGGGGATATTCTTCTCGCACAGGGACCTGGACTGGTTGCTGGACAAGTACGAGGCTGGGGAGAAGTTCTTCCTATACACTGGTAGGGGTCCTTCGGAGAAGGTTCACCTAGGCCACATAACGGTTTGGAAGTTCACCAAGTGGTTGCAGGACCGTTTCGGGGCGGAGCTCTGGTTCCAATTAACGGATGACGAGAAGTTCTTGTTCAAGAAGGACTTGTCCTTGGAGGAAACGCACCGGCTTGCCTATGAGAACGCCTTGGACGTAATAGCCCTCGGCTTTGACCCTGAAAAGACGTTCATATTCTCCGACCTGGACTACTCCAAGACTCTTTACAAGGAAGCTTTAAAGGTGGCTAAGAGGATCACCTTCTCCACTGTGAAGGCGGCGTTCGGCTTCACAGATGCTAACAACATAGGCCAGATATTCTTCACTGCCATGCAAGCAGTCCCCAGCTTCCTCCCGTCAGTGTTGAAGGGGAGGAACATTCCTTGCTTGGTGCCGTTAGCGGTTGACCAGGACCCTCACTTCAGAGTGGCGAGGGACGTGTTGCCAAGGCTTGGTTATTACAAGCCAGCAATCCTTCATCAGAGATTCCTCCCTTCTCTGACAGGTTCTGGGAAGATGTCCGCTTCTGAAGGAGTCACCATCTACACCGATGACTCCCCTGAAGAAGTGGCTCGGAAGATTAAGAAGTACGCCTTCTCAGGGGGGAGGGACACTGTGAAGGAGCATAGGGAGTTGGGCGGCAACCCCGACATAGACGTTTCCTACCAGTGGCTCACGTTCTTTGAAGACGACGATAAAAAACTGGAACAAGTCTACCATGATTACAAGTCGGGTAAGCTTTTGAGCGGGGAGTTGAAGCAGATATTGATAGACAAGGTTAACTCATTCTTGGAGAAGCACAGGGCTAGGAAGGAGAAGGCGGAGAAGTTGTTAGACAAGTTCATAGTAAAAGACTAAACAACCCGTTATTCACTTAAAAGTGGTTCTTTTTTCAAAATATTTAAATAATTGATTCTATTCTTAGAAAGGGGAATGAGAAACATCGCGGAACTCGTGAACGAATTAGTAAGCAAGGACTGCAAGTTCAGAGAAGCGAATGAAGCGGTGAGTGACGACTTCGTCAAGGACTACTACTTGCTCTCGCTAACAGACCCGAGAATGAAGGATTGCTCTCTAGCAGGGCTAGGACTCCGCTTCCACGAGAAGTGGGAGATAAAGGAGTGCTTAAAGCTAGGGGTGAGCGAGGAAAAGCTTAGGAGGCTGGGCCCCTACGCTCATTCAGAGTTGTGCGACGTCGCCCATGGAAGGGCGAACTATGAAGAACACTTGCTCTACCAAAGAGTGGGTGAGACGCTCTTGGGGAAGAAGATACCCATCCCTGCTTTGAAACTCGTCTCTGACAGCTTGACCATGCAGGGAATCCTACCCACCGTTTTCTACGACTTCGGAGAGCACAACGAAGCGGTGAGAGCGGAGGAGTTCAGCAGGGAGGACGTGGAGGACGCTATAGAATTGTTTGAAAAAACCGGTTGGAAGTTTGAAAACAAGGAGGGAATCTTCACTTACTTCGCCTTCATAAAGTACGCGTTAAACCGTGCAGGGAAGCAATCCTACTCTGAAACGATTTGACAAATTATTTCCTAAATATCCTCGACCCTGATTCTATCTCTAAGCCCTCGACATATTCTATCGCGAGCCTCTTACAACTCGAACACATATACCTACCGGTTAAGGAGTGGTTCATCACGCAGTCATAGTTGCGGCACTCTGGAATTACGAATACGTGTCCGAATTCGTGCTTGGCAAGT
>CAZTPT010000010.1:0-10825 GCA_964615705.1 uncultured Methanosarcinales archaeon | reverse complement strand
TTTTATAAAGAGGAAAGTTTTAAGAGAAACAAAAACGCGAGGAGTGGTTAATGGTTGAAACTAAGAGGTTTCTCCCTTTACTAGTTGTCTTGACTGTTCTCTCATTATTCGCTCTGCTTTCCTGGCTTCTCGGGTTGCAAGGGGGAAAGGAAGGGTTAAGAATAGGGTACGTGGCGGTGCTTTCAGGCCCAGCAGCTACTGCTTGGGGGTTTTACGGGAGGGACGCCGTAGAGCTGGCTGTGGATGAGTTAAACGAGCAAGGATTCAAGGTGGAAGTGGTGTGGGGGGACAGCGCTGCCAAGCCAGAGCAAGGAGTAACAGAGTTCAAAAGGATTGCAGAGCTTGAAGAACCAGACATATTCATAGTGGATGCTAGCGGGGTCGCCAGAGCGGTGGCACCCCTCGCTGACACTTACGAGAAACCAGTGGTGTTTGGAGCTGTAGCAGTGCAAGGAATCACCAAGGGTAGCAACTACCTGTTCAGGAACTTCTACTTGTGCAAGGACTCCGCCCCTGTCCTAGCAGAAGGGGCGTACAGCGAAGGCGTGAGAAAGGTTTCCATACTCTCAGCTAACGAGCCGTATGCTCAGTCCTGCAACGAGTTGTTCGCTAAGCGCTTCGAGCAACTAGGAGGCGAAGTCGTGGGCGATGAGAAGTTCTCAATGTCCGACACGGACTTCAAAACGTACATTACCAAGATTAAGAGCCAAGACCCGGACGCTGTCTACGTAGTGGGTTATGAGAAGTGGTTGCTGGAGATAGTGAAGGAGATGAAAGAGTTGGGGCTTAACAAGACCATACTAGCAGAAATGGTGTTATACGCTCCTAACATCAGAGGCGAAGTCCTGAAACTCGTGAACCCCCCAACGGTGTTCCTAACAGCGAACGACTTCTACGTCTACCCGAAGTCTCCACGAGTAGAGAGGTTCAGAGAAGAGTTTATTAAGAGGTATAATGAAGAGCCGCCTTACCTAGCAGCTTACCTCTACGACACTGTTCGCTTGATAGCCGAAGCATCCAGGGTTGCCGAAGAGGAAGGCGTGCTGTTAAGAGACGCTCTTGAAAGGGTTTCCTTTGAAGGGGTGAACGGCAACTTGAGATTTGACGAGGATAGGCAGACCCGGGCTGAGATGCGCTTCGTCAAGCTTAAAGCTGACGGCTCACTCGTGATTACTTAGAGAGCGGCTCTTCCTTTTCAAACAGGCTTTCATTTAACGTTTCAAACTCCCTAATCGCTTGTTCTTCCGATTCTTAACGGCTCTAACAGCAAAAAGTTTTTATACTGGGAGTTTAAGCTTTACATTTTAGGTTTTTCGAAAAACTGGAAGGACAGCGAAGCGGGATGAGCGCGTTTGAGAGAGACAGGCTTTATCACCGCTGCCTGAGAGGTGCGAGATGAGGGTGTTGATGTTCGGATGGGAGTTCCCACCCCACTTTTCAGGCGGTTTAGGAATCGTGTGTTACGAACTAACCAAGGCGTTGAGCGCTCTCGGAGTGAGGACGCTTTACGTCATGCCCACCGGACCCCGCAACTTGAAAGCTGACTTCGTGGACTTGTTAATCGCGAGCAACTTGTTCCAGGACAGGAACGTCCAGGTTCAAGGGTTGAACGTCTTGCTAACCCCTTACGTGACAAGCCAGAAATACTCTGCCTGGCGCGAAAGCATCACCCTGCCGGAGAAGAAAGAGGTTTACTCCAAGGACTTGTTCTTAGAAGTTCAACGCTTCGCTCAGCTGGCAAGGGAGATTGCCAAGACGAGGAGGTTTGACTTGATACACGCCCACGACTGGCCAACATTCCCAGCAGCTATCGCTGCGAAAGAGGTTTCGGGCAAGCCCTTGATAGTTCACATACACGCCACAGAGTTTGACCGCTCAGGCGGCTTAGGGGTGAACCCCTACGTCTACCAAGTTGAGAGAGAGGGAATGTTAAGAGCGGACGTGGTCATAACCGTTAGCGAGAAGATAAAGAACACCTGCACTTACAAGTACGGCGTAGAGCCTGAGAAGATAAGAGTGGTGCACAACGCTGTTAGGAAGGATGAAGTTGGGAGGCGGTTCACCTCCTTGATAAAGAGGAACGACAAGGTAGTCTTGTTCCTCGGCAGGGTGACCTTGCAGAAAGGCCCGGACTACTTCATAGAAGCGGCGCGCAAAGTGTTAGACGTGGATAAGAATGTAAAGTTCGTCATGGCAGGCACTGGAGACATGCTCCCGAGGATGATTGAGCGAGTGGCTGAGCTTGGGATGGGGAAGCACTTCATATTCCCCGGCTTCGTGAACAGGGAGGAAGCTGCGAAGCTCTACCAGTTGGCAGACGTGTTCGTCATGCCCTCCGTGTCCGAGCCCTTCGGGATAACCCCGTTGGAGGCTATGGTTCACGAAACGCCGGTCATAATATCCAAGCAGTCAGGCGTTGCGGAGGTTATTCACAACTGCTTGAAGATAGACTTCTGGGACGTGGACGAGTTAGCTGAGAAGATACTCGCGGTGCTTCACTTCAAAGAGCTGCACCGCACCCTTAAGAAGCACGCTAGGACAGAGGTTGAAACGCTGGACTGGTCCAAGCCGGCGGAGAAGTGCTTAGCGATTTACAGAGAGGTGTTGAATGGCTAGAAAGGTTTGCCTTTACTTCCAAGTCCACCAGCCGGAGAGGCTTTCAAGGTACGGGGTGTTCGACATAGGCAGGCATAACAATTACTTCGACCACTCCAAGAACGAAGCTATAATGAGGAAGGTGGCTGCGAAGTGTTACATCCCAGCCAACACTGTTTTGAAAGGATTGGCAGCGAAGCACTCCTCCTTCAAGGCTGCTTTCAGCGTTACAGGCACTGCTTTGGAACAGTTCCAAAAGTTTCACCCCGAAGTGTTGGAGAGCTTCAAGGCGTTGGCGAGCACTGGCAAGGTGGAGTTCCTCGCAGAGACCTACTACCATTCCTTGTCATTCTTGTTCTCCAAGGAAGAGTTCAAAGAGCAAGTGTTGAAGCATGAGAGAGCAGTTAAGGAGTTGTTCGACCAGGAGCCAAGGGTTTTCAGGAACACCGAGTTGATTTACAGCAACGAGGTGGCGAAAGCCGCTGAGGAGCTAGGCTACCAAGCAGTGCTGGCAGAAGGAGCGGAGCACGTTTTGGGGTGGAGGAGTCCTAACTACGTGTACAAGGCTAAAGGGGCCGGGGTGAAGCTCTTAATGAAGAACTACAAGTTGTCAGACGACGTGGCGTTCAGGTTCAGCGACAAGGAGTGGGCAGAGCACCCCTTGACGCCTGGCAAGTTCGTGTCTTGGCTGAAAGCCACACCAGGCGACACCATTAACTTGTTCATGGACTACGAAACCTTCGGGGAGCACCACTGGGAAGACACGGGGATACTCCGCTTCTTAGAAGGGTTCATAGAGGAAATCATTAAGAGCGAGGAGTTAGAGCTGGCAACTCCTTCAGAGGTGGCGGCTTTGGAGGCGATGGACGAGGTGGACGTCCCCTTCTTCACGAGCTGGGCTGACACTGAGCGCGACTTGAGCGCTTGGAGCGGGAACTCTTTGCAGAGGAACGCGTTGCAAGAGCTTTACAACTTGGAAAGAGCGGTGAAGGAGTCTGGCAGCGAGGAGTTGTTAGAGGCGTGGAGGAAGCTCACCACTTCGGACCACTTCTACTACATGTGCATAAAGTGGTTCAACGACGGAGACGTTCACAAGTACTTCAACCCTTACGAGAGCCCTTACGAGGCGTACATAGCTTTCATGAACGTGTTGAACGACTTAGCCCTGCGCTTGAAGCAGGACAGGGATCAAGGAATGATAATCACGGAGAATCCTTCAAGGATTATATGAATGGTTAAGGCGGGTTTGAAGGAGAGGAAAAAGAGGTGAGTCGCGATTGAGGCGTGCTTGTTAGAAGCCTCCTGGGAGGTGTGCAACAAGACAGGGGGCATATACACCGTTGTGAAGACCAAGGCTGCTTCTATGAAGAAGCATTACAAGAACTACTACTTAATAGGCCCTTGGCTTGGGACCAACGTTGAAGAGTTAGACTTGAAAACCCCCCCTGCCGCTTTGGACAAAGCGTTCAAGGAAGCCGCGAGTCAAGGTCTCAGGTTCAGGTATGGCTCCTGGCTGATAGAGGGCGAGCCGAACGTTATACTCATAGACTTCTCAGCGTTCAAGTCAAGGGTGAACGAGGTCAAGTCCTGGCTCTGGGAGAACTACAAGGTGGACTCCTTGTTCAGCGCTTGGGATTACAACGACCCCCTAGTGTGGGGCTGGGCGGTGGGTTACCTCGCCAGCTTGATTCAGAAGTACTCCAAGAAGAAGGTCTTGCTTCATTGCCACGAGTGGCTGGCGGGCTCGGCAATCCTCTACGCGAGGAAGCACGCGCCAAGGATAGCCACGGTTTTCACCACCCACGCGACTATGCTTGGGAGGAGTATTGCCGGAAGCGGCCTCAACCTTTACGAAGTCCTGGACAAGGTGAACCCTGAAGAAGAGGCTAAGCGTTTAGGCGTGTTGGAGAAGCACACCACTGAGAAGGCTTGCGCCAACGCGGCGCACGTCTTCACCACTGTTTCCGAGATAACCAGCATGGAGGCGGAAAAGCTTTTGAACAGGAAGGCGGACGTCCTCTTGCTTAACGGGTTGAACACCTCCAACTACCCCACGTTGGAGGAGACCAGCTTGCTACACATAAGGAACAGGGATTACATAAGGGAGTTCATCGCTTACTTCTTCTTCCCCTACTACACCTTTGACTTGAAGCACAACCTGGTCTTCTTCACCCTCGGCAGGTACGAGTTCAAGAACAAGGGATTGGACGTCTTCATAGACGCTCTCGGAAAGTTGAACGATAAGTTGAAGAAGTCCAACGGGAAGCGAACGATAACGGTCTTCGTCTGGGTTCCTATGAGCCACAGAGGGATAAGGCCTGAGGTGTTGGAGAACAAGATTTACTACGACAATATAAAGAACTTGCTGGAGAGGAACGCTGATGACATCTTCAACAACATAATACACCGGTTGATAAGCCAGAAGCAGCTGCCAGACGAGGGAATACTTGACGGGCAGTACTTGAAAGGGTTAGAAGTGGATTTGAAACGCTTCAGGAGGGCGGGGAATCCTCCTCTAAGCACTCACTTAGTGGATGAGAACGACGCCATAATAAAGGCGTTGCTCCGCAACGGCTTGGACAACAAGCCGGACGACAAGGTTAAAGTGGTGCTGCACCCAGTTTACCTCAACGGGAGCGACCAGTTGTTAAACTTGAAGTACTTGGACGCAATCTCCGGCGGCCACCTCGGAGTTTTCCCAAGCGCTTACGAGCCGTGGGGTTACACTCCCTTAGAGAGCGTCAGCCTCGGAGTGCCCGCAGTAACGACTGACGTGGCGGGCTTCGGAAGGTACGTTAAGCCGTTGCTGAGAGAGGAACACCCAGGCGTCTTCGTCCTTGAAAGGCTTGGGAAGAGCTACGAAGAAGTGGTTGAAAACTTGTTCCAAATCCTGTTCAGGTTTTCAAGGTTTGACCACGCCGAGAGGGTTCAGAACAAGATTAACGCTAAGAGCATAAGCAGCTCCGCGGACTGGGACTCCTTCTCCAAGTTCTACGTTGAAGCGCACAAGTTAGCGTTGAAGCGGTGTTAAGCTCAGAATTCCTCCTTGACAGCTTTGAAAACCTTGTACGGGTCGCTGGCAACCACGCTGGTGTTAGCGAATAACTCCATAGCGCCTATATCGGCTGTTTTCTCGTCCAAGTGGCCTCTGTCAATAATCCTTACAAGGACAGGGAATCCTTCCCACTCGGAGTCGTTAATTCCTGGGAGGGCCGCGCTCAGCGTGAAGCTCTCCACGCCTAACCTGTCCCTGAACGTTTTCAACACCTTGTAAACGCTTCTTGCCAACGCTTGGTTCAACCCATCCCCGAGCAACACCACTTCTTTCTCCTTCTTAGGGGTGATGCTGGCAACAACCCTTACCCCTCCACTCCTCAAACCCAGGCCGATCCCTTCATGGTTTAAGAACCACTCCTTAAAGTAATCCTTGCCTTGCTCCTCGGCGTAGCGAAGCCGGGTCTTGTTCAAGAACTCTGGGAAGGAGTAATGCCTCTTTCTCGCTAGCAATAACTGGGCGTGCCCGTGGATTATGCTGGCAGCGCTTCTCCACAAGCAGTGCCACGCCACGAAGGGGTACCTGGCTTCTTCGTCTTTGGAGTGTGCCTTGGAGAACCACTCCTTAGCAGCGCTTACCAAGTCCTTGACTGATGCTTGCGTGAACCTTAAAGGGTCGTGATTGTTGAATATAACTAATCCGTGCCACTTGTCGTACTTGGCTATGTTGCTAGCGGTGACGCAGCTCTCCCTCCTCACCCTTCCAAAAACATCTCTCGGGGTTAATCCTTCGGGCTTGCAGAACGGGCCCCCCTTGGAATCCTTTATCAGGGTTGAAACGCTGCTCTTCTCCCGCACCACCGGCCTCTTAGCCCTTAACTCGTTGAACAAGGATGACTCATAAGTGTAATTGTTGAACACCTTCACCACTCTCTGCTTCTCCACCATTGAAGGGCCGAACTTTTTCTCCACCCAGGGCTTCAACTCCTTGCCCACCACGAGTTCTGCCTCACCCTCGTCTATGAAGAACATATCCTTGAAGCACTCCTTACTCTCGCTTGAGAGCTTCTCAACAATGCTTCTCAGCTGCGTTATTGAAGGCATCTTGTTAGCGGTTAAGACCGGAATATTTAAATTTTGTTAAAACGCTTTCCGTAACAGTTACGATTAACTCTTGGAAACCCTTATTAACGCTGCCAGCAATCATCCCTTCCATGAACGAGTTGGAAGAAGCGATAAGCAAGTTGCTCTTCTTAGCCGAGAAGAGGAAGCTCCTCGGCAAGGAAAAATACCACGTGGACAAGGAGTACTCCTCTCTTGAAAAAGAGGCTAGCGACTTGTTAAGGAACGGGGTGACCCTCCCAGCTAAGAGTCCCTACTACGCCGAGCTAGTGGAGGAGCCGTACGGCAGGGTGAACTACGCCTACGTGGTTGAAAGGCTGGGCGAGGAGAAGCCGCGGCTGAAACCCTTGATAAACACGCTTATCAAGGAGTCCCGCGAACGCTTAGTGGAGCGGCTCAGGTGCGGCTTGAAGTGAAAAAACGCAAACTTTTTTAAATCGATTCCGAGAATCCTTCTCCTGAAGAGGTGAGTTTTTTGCAAGTGGTTATCCCGGTGGCTGGCTTGGGCAAGCGGATGCGCCCCTTAACGCACACCACTCCCAAGCCGCTGCTCAGATTGGCAGGGAAAACCGTTCTGGAAAGATGCCTTGACTCGTTGAAAGGCTTGGAAGTGTCAGAGTTGATACTGATAACCGGCTACTTAGGGGAACGGTTCAAAGAGCAGGAATTCCTGAAAAAGTTCAACACCACCTTCCTAACCCAGCACTCCTTGAACGGAAGCGCCGCCTCTGTAGCACTAGCTCTTGACCGGTTAAAAGAAGACGTGCTAGTCATCTTCGGAGACGCCGCCTTCGACCTGTCCGTGCAAGAGGACTTGGAACGCTGCAAAGACTGCGACGGCGTAATCTGGGTTCAAGAAGTTGAGGATTACTCCAGGTTCGGTATAGTGTTGCTGGACGAGGAAGGATTCGTCAAGAGAATCGTTGAGAAACCGGACGAACCCTACACCAAGCTCGCAAACATAGGGCTGTACTACTTCAAGAACCCTGATTGCTTGAGAGACGCCTTGAACGAGTTGTTCTCCAAAGGGATTCAAAGGAAAGGGGAGTACGACCTGCCAACAGCTATAAGCCTGGTCGCTTCAAAGCACAAGTTCCGAGTGGTTAAGACCTCGAACGCTTGGTTCGACGCGGGGAAGCCGGAAACATTCCTAGAAAGCCAGCGGCACTTCTTAACAACGGAGCAGTCAACCACGCCTGTAAGCGCGGTTGTTAAGCAGCCAGTCTACGTGGAGCCATCCGTGGTTTTAGAGGACTCAGTGATAGGGCCGAACGTTGCTATCCACGAGGGAAGCGTTGTTAAGAGGTGCGTCCTTTCCAATTGCTCAGTCGGGGAGCGATGCGTTTTGGAAGACGTCGAGCTTCACAACTCCTTGATAGGGGATGGGTGCGTGGTTAAAGGGTTCAAGGGGGAAGCGTTGCTGGCAGACGACTCGGAGGTGCGGCGTGAGGGTGATACACGGCCGAGAGGAGAGGGTTGAAGGCGAAGGGAGCGGGGCGTTCCTCCTCTCAAGCAAGGACGGCTCGTTCCTATGCCTCCCCAACCAGCCCTTCAACGACTCTAACTATCAAGGATGGGCGACCCTTACGGAAGGGGTTCCTTACAAGACGATAGAGAACATCTACCTTGAAGGAAGAGAAGTGGACGCGGTTCACAACCAGCACTGCTGCGTTGAGCGAGACTCCGGGGCAGCGACAGAGTCCTTCCACTTCTCCAGCACAGGCCTTATATACTCCGTGTACAACTACTCGGGCACGGTCAACGTGGACTTCGACTTTAGGAGGATGAACGACTACGACGATCAGGGGCGATTCTACGAGTTCTACACCAAGGAAGGTGGCTTGCTAGTGGTTAAGTACAAGAAGTACACGGACGGCTCGTTGAGAACCGTAGACCACGAGCACTTCTTAGCGTTCAAGAACGTGCAGAGGTACTGGGTGACTGGTCAATGGATGCCTCGCCACTACTCATACGACGCCTCTCGGCACTCAAGAGCAGACTTCTACATATACGGGACTTTGAAGATACTCGTGGACAAGGAAGCAGTCATAGCGATAGGCTCTGGAAAGACGGAGGAAGAAGCGTCGGTAAACGCTAACAAGGCGTGGCACGAGTACAAGTTGAACGGTCATGCGCACTCAGAGGAGCACCACGACGCAGCCCTCAACGCAGCTTTAAACGCCTTGTACTCGCTTACTTGCAAAGGCAGGGTGCTCGCGGGCTACCCTTGGTTCTACCAGCCCTGGGCGCGTGACGAGTTGATAGCGATAAAGGCGTTGCTGCTTGAAGGCGACTTCTTCACGGCGAAGGTCATACTCTTAAAACACTTGGAATCCTTGAAAGGCTCGTACCTCTCCACCAAGGAAGGCGACTCGTTGATGAGCGCGGATGCGCCTGGCTGGTTGTTTCTAAGGCTCCACGAATTCCTCTCCTCAACCAACGCTTTTGACTACTTCTCAAGGGAAGAGTTAAGGTTCGCGCTTGGAAAACTTGAGGAGCACTCCGAAGCCGTTGCGAGGGAAAGGTTCAAGGACGGCTTGGTCATGAATAAAGCGTTAGAGACCTGGATGGACACCTCTGCTGATGGCGACACCAGGGAAGGCGCCAGGGTGGAGGTTCAAGCCCTTCAGTTAAGGGCTTACAAGCTGGGAGCCAAGCTTTCAGAACTCCTGGGAGAAGACCCTTCCCGCTACGCAGAGATGGAGGAAGGATTGAGGAGGAACGCGAAGGCAAAGCTCTACAAGGACTGCTTGGCTGACGGCTTCCTGAACGGGGCGCCTGACTTCACTCAGCGGCCGAACGTGTTCTTAGCTTTCTACGCGTACCCAGAGTTGCTGAGCGAGGAGGAGTGGAAGCTCGCCTTTGACAAAGCCCTGGAAAAGCTATGGCTTGACTGGGGGGGCTTAGCAAGCATTGAGAAAGACCACACCTTGTTCAAGCCCGAGCACACCGGCGAGACCAACGAGAGCTATCACCGCGGAGACTCCTGGTTCTTCGCCAACAACATAGCCGCTTTGTGCATGCATTCCCTGGACCCATCAAAGTACGCTGAGAAGGTGAGGCTCATCAGGGATGCGAGCGTTAAGGAGATGTTGTTCTCAGGCTTCCTAGGGCACTGCGCAGAGCTAAGCTCAGCCAAAGAGTTAAGCTCTCAAGGGTGTAGGGCGCAGGCGTGGAGCGCTTCCACGTTGGCGGAGTTGCTGTACGCGTTGAAGGGTTAAGCTCCTCTCTGCTCGAAGTAGTACTTAGTCATTGTGAGCAGCAACGCCAGTATTAAAGGGCCTAGAACTATTCCTGCCAAGCCGAACACGGCTAGTCCGCCTAGGAAGCCGACGAGGGTGACTACTGGGTGGATGTCCGCCTTCTCGCTCACAATCTTCGGCTTTAAGAAGTTGTCAATGTTCATAACTATCAAGCCTGAGTATAACAGCAAACCCACCCCTGAAACGTAGTTCTTGTTGATTATCTTGAGAGCCACTGCGGGAAGCCACACCAACGGTGTCCCTATCAAGGGTATGAATGCAAGGATGGTCATTATGAAGCCCCAGAAGAACGCGTTTGGAACACCGAAGATTAAGAACCCTATCCCTCCAAGTCCTCCTTGAACGATTGCTGTTAAGAACTGGCCGTACAGCACTGCGTTGCTCACCTTTTGCACGTCGTTCACTATCTTCTCCTTCAACCTCTGGTTCAACGGGAGGTGTTTCAAGAATGACTTACACATTTCTTCGCCTTCCTTGAAAGCATAATACATCACGAAGAACATCAAGAACAACCCTATCGCTACTTGGGGTATGGAACTCGCAATCCTGGAAGCGCTGTTAACCACGAACTCCCCTGCCTTGTCAACCACTTGGGGCAACGCCTTCTCCACAGAGGAGGGGTCCACTCCAAGCCTTTCCAGCAACGCTTTACCCGCGTCCCCTTCCTTGAGATACGCGTTTATGGAGCTCACAGCAGAGGGCACCTCTCTGGAAAAAGTGCTTATCACCCACGCGGAAGGAATTATTATCAAGAGGAGTATCAAGCAAATAGTCACTATGGAGGACCACGCCTCCGACTTCAACCTGGCTAGCAAGTACTTGTAAACAGGCATGGTGAAGTAAGTCAGGAT
>CAZTPT010000009.1:0-10993 GCA_964615705.1 uncultured Methanosarcinales archaeon | reverse complement strand
GTTGAGGGCGCTAAGAGGATAGCTTTCGCTCTCGGAGTGAAGGAGGTCTTTATCGGCTTAACAGTTATAAGCATAGGAACATCTCTTCCAGAGATAGCGGTGAACTTGAAGAGCGGGTTTGACAACCTCGCCGGTTCTCTGAGCTCTGCTTCTGGTATAGCGGTGGGCACTAATATCGGCTCCTGCCTCGCTCAGATAACTCTCATACTCGGATTGGTCGGCTTGTTGGCCGGCAGCTTGAAGGCGGAGGACGAAACCTTGAGGGTGGACGGCTCGGCAGTGCTGCTTGCCATAGCGTTGTTCTTCCTCGCGGCAGTATTCGTGGGGGACTTCGTCATCACCCGGGGAGAGGGGGCTTTCTTGATGGCGTCGTACCTCGGTTACCTCTACTACCTTTACCGAAAGGAGTCCTTGCTTAGGGAGAAGGTGGTGGAAGTAGGGATACCTTCTGTTGAGAGAGGCATCTTTTGGAAGAACTCCTTGACAATGGTTTTCGGGTTGGCGTTGCTCTTGTTTGGCTCTAAATTAGTGGTTGAAAACGCCATATCCCTTGCCGAGGCGTGGGGGGTTTCTAAGAGCTTCATAGGGGTCATGATTATAGGGGTTGGGACGGGCTTGCCTGAGTTAAGCACCTCTGTGGCTGCGGTGTTGAAGCATTCCAAGCAGATATCCATAGGCACCTTGCTCGGCAGCAACGTCACAGATCCTTTGTTCAGCTTGGGGTCGGGGGCGTTGGTTTCCGGCTTCAGCGTTAGCAAAGAGCTGGTTTTCTTTGACATCCCTTTCTGGTTCTTTGCTTCCCTGCTTGCCTTGTTCTTGATGAGGCGCGGCCGCCTCGGCTTGAACAGGAAAGAATCCTTGATCTTGCTTCTTTCCTACGCGGTGTTCGCAACTTTAAAAATAACAACTTTTTCATAACCACTCAAAGGTGATAAAAAACGAAAACTTTAAATATTAGTACTACTATTCAGTGGTTTAGCCCAAACTGTGTGTTCTGTGCGTGAAGGGTTGTCCTCCTCCACCCCTTCCCCCTTCACGCCAACACCTCCTTCTAAACCCTATTCATTCTCAAAAAGCTCAAAATGAGTCTGAGAAAAGGGAATTGCAGGATAGAAAACTGGGCTCGCTGGGATTTGAACCCAGGACACCAGCGTCTTCAGCGCTGTGCTCTCCCGCTGAGCTACGAGCCCTGAGCAAGAGTGTTTAAAAATTCTTTATAAGAATTTCGCCTTTCTCTACTTCAACACCTCAAAGCTTCCTCTCCTCCCAGTGTTGACTTGCAACCTTCCCTGCCACTCCTTCACGTAAGCGTTATTTATCCTCAAAGTATCACCTTCCTTCACCTTGTCCACGTCGCTGTCCCATAAGGTGAACGAGACCTCGCCGGTGTCGTCCTTTATCAACGCGTTGCACACCCTTCCGGGCTCTCCAAACCTTGAAAAAGTTCTTACAGGGCTCAACTCTACTACCTTAACCTCTTCCAGGTTCACCTCTCTCTGATTGGGCTTCAAATCAGCTATCTTCATAAAACCACCTCTTTAAAGAGAAGGGACGCGGTGGTTAAAAATCTTTGGTATTTTTACCGGTGGACTTGTAGCTGTTGAAAACCCCTTTCAAAGTCAGTATGAGCTTTGAAGGATCGTCCAACTTGAGGTGTAAAACCCCGTCTAACCAGTCCAGGAATGCTAGGTCTTGCTCGGTTAATTCCTCCTTAGCAACAACTTCTAGCAGGACAGGGGCGTACTCTTTGTGTTGAAGGGCGGTTAAAAAGTTGGCGTTGTAGTTCTTGTTCTCGTAGACAAAGCTGTCTGTGGTAAGGATTAATATGTTCTTAACCGCCAGAACTCCTTTTTCCTCACCCAACCTTTCAAAAGCCAGTTTAACAACTTCCTCCAGCACTGCTCCTGCTTTCAGCTTTGGGTAGGACTTCTTCAAACCAAACCTCTCCCCAAGTTCTTCCCCCAAATTCCTCGCAAACCTCTTGTACCCCTCCTTGTCTTCCACGTATTGGTTCAGGTTGTCTATGAAGTAATCTTTGTTATCCGCTTCAAAAATCCTCTTCTTCACCAGGTCATAGTTGCCAGTCCTGGCAGCGGCAGCGGTTAAAGCTTCCTCTAACTTCAACGTTTTGTGGTAGATGTCCCGGTGGCTTTTTAGTAAATGCGCTTTTTCATTCCCATTTTTCATAAATAAGGGTAAACTAATGTTTTTTTTAAACCTTCCGGTGGTTAAAAGTTGAATTAAGCGTAGTATTCCTCTTTATAAACCTTGTCAAGGATAAAAGAGTCGTGACTAACTATTGAGTCCCCGAACAAGGACTCCATCTCCTCCAACACATCATAGAATTGCTTGACCGAGCCCACCTCGAACAATGGTTCCAGGTGCCACTCCCCCAACACCTCCCTAGTGCTAACCACGTTTCTCTGCCTGTGAAGGTATTCCAACATTTTAGACTTGTCCTTGCTGGACCTGAGCCTTAACAACAGCTTGAAAGTGGTTATCCCAAGCAGCTCTGTGTCAATAGATACTGTGAATTTTTGAATCACCTTCTCCCTTTCCAATCTCTTTATGCGGTGAGCCACTGTTTTAGCGCTTAAGCCAGTGACCTTCGCGATTTCTCTCAGGCTTATCCTCGCGTTTCTGGAAAGCGTTTTTAAAATGGCGTTGTCCTTATCATCTAAGAAAGCCCTCCCTGGCTTGTCCACGTGCTGAGCCACCCTTATATCCTTGCCTCGAAGGTACTTCCTCCCAAAAAAGTAGTTCTCCACGCTGAGCGACAGCTTGAAGCTTGCCCAGTACTTGCTGTAACGGTCGTACAACTCGTTCTTAACCCTGTTAAGGCTTGAAATGTCGTCTACCACTATGCCTGCTAAGAGGTCCCAACACCCCTTGCACCCTTTAAGGTAAACCACTTCTGGCTGCTCGGCGAAGAACTCTATCATTTCCCTTCTCACATCAACCGTGACCCCGCAGTACTTCACAAACAATTCTGCGTGAATCTTTCCCCTCTTCGCCAGGCTCACTATGCAAGGGTAACCCTTGATTATTCCTTGCTCCTCCATCTTTTTAATCCTGTAATGCACCCCTTCCTTGCTCAACCTCACCTTCTTCCCTATCTGAGCTAAGGAGTGCCTGGAATTGCAGTCCAACTCGCAAAGAACCGCCGCGTCAGTCTTATCCATGGTTTTAACCGGAAAGCATTGTTTATATAAATAATTTTCCTTTTGTTAAAAGAAAAAGCGCAAACACTTAATAACTCTTACCTATTTTATGCTGATATTGAGTTTTGGAGGTGCAAACATGGCTTTGTTAGGGATTTTGAAGAAGAAGTGCGCCTACTGCCACGAAGCAGTGAACGACGAACCTGTGTGGAAAAACGTCAAGCTTCCTGGAAGAACCGGAACATTTAAGAAGCCCTTTTGCTCAGAAGAACACGCCGCGCTCTTCCAACAAGAAGTTTCAAACAGGAAGAGTCACGGCGGAGGGGGAGGCTGCTGTCATTAAAAGCACAGCGGCTTCTTTAAAAAGGAAAAAACTCGGAAAGGAGGTGTTTGATGAGGGAGAAATGCGACGCTAAAGCGCTTGGCTACTCAGGCGCCATAGTGGCCGCGCTGGGAATGCTAGTGCTAGGAGTGCTCGCAAACCTCGGAATATACACGGGCGCCGCGAGGATGATGGAGCAGTGGCATCTGTTCTTCTCGCTAAGCGTTGTAGGGATAATCGCAGGGATGTTGGAGGCAGCAGTCATATCCTTTGTGGCGCTGTACCTCTTAGCCTGGTTTTACAACAAGCTTTCCTAATCAAAGGAGTTATGAATTAAAAAGCCCTTGCTTGTGCGGGGCTAGAGGGGGTGCTAGATGTACGCATACAAGAAAGAAGTAACTCTCCGCTATCAAGAAGCGGTTAAAAGGTTGAGGGAAGAGCTAGCGGTTGAAGGATTCGGAGTGATTACTGAAGTCGATGTGAAGGAGACCTTGAAAAAGAAGCTCGGAGTAAACTACTCGCGCTACATCATACTTGGGGCTTGTAACCCGGGTTTCGCGTACAAGGCTTTGCAGGCAGAGAAAGACGTTGGATTGTTACTGCCCTGCAACCTCGTGGTGTACGAGGAAGAAGGCAAAACATTCATCGCAGCGTTGCTGCCTTCAGTAGCGATGTCAATGATTGACAATTCCTCTTTGAAAGAAATAGCGGAGATAGTGGAGTCAAAGCTTAAGAAAGTGGTGGACTCTGTTAAATGAGCGCTAGGAGGTGAAAAGGTTTGAGGAAGGCATACTCCGCCAAAACGCCCCTTTACAAAGGAGCTTTCGCCTCGCTACTCTTGTTCATCCTCTATTTAGGCGTGTTAAGCATTTCCAACTCGTTCAGTCACGCGCTCACCAAGTTCAAGGAGATGTGGTACTGGTTCACTCCTTTGATAGCAGGATTCGGAGTGCAAGTAGGGCTCTACTCTTTCATAAAACAAAAGCAGAAGAAAGCAGTTTCAAGAGGAGTGGCCGCGGTTTCAGGAGGGGTATCCACTACTTCCATGATAGCTTGCTGCGCTCACCACTTAACAGACATCCTGCCCTTGCTAGGTGTTTCGGCAGCAGCGCTGTTCCTCGCGAAGTACCAAACATTGTTCATACTGATAGGGATACTGTCCAACCTCGTTGGAATAATACTGTTACTGAGAATAATCCAGACTCACCGCATAGGAGTGCAAGGCGTATTATCCATATTGTTAAAGCTGAACATGAGAAAAGCCCTTTACGGCGCCCTCTCGTTGAGCAGCGTCGCTATAATAATATTTTTGAAAACAGGAGCGTAAAATGGAACAGTTGGTAGAAAGCAAGAAGAAGACGTGGATAAGCATCGCGATGGCGGTGCTGCTCGCAACAGGCACAGCGGGATTCGCGTTGTTCGGAATGGGCAGCGGTAAAGAAGCGGGGGAATCAACCCCTAAAACAAGCACCAAGAACCAACTCGCTCGCTCCACAGGGAGCACTGCCCAGGGAGACGTGTTGATAGAACTAACCCCTCAAGGCTTCTCAGAGGGGGAACTCACGGTTTTGCTGAGCGCTAACACGCACTCTGTGGACCTCGGCAAGTATGACTTGAAAGAAGCCACAACCCTCGTGATTGACGGAAAAGGTTTTAAACCAGAGGAGTATCCTGCCATGAGAGGGCATCACGTTTCAGGCAAGCTGGTCTTTAAAACAGGAGTGGAGGCGGATTCTTTCGTAATCGTGATTAAGGGGATCCCCTCTGTTAATGAACGAGTGTTTGAGTGGAGGTGAAGAAAATGAAAAAAGGGAGACACATCATTTTAGCATTAGTCTTGCTGGGATTTGCGATTCCAATGGTCGCAAGCCACGGGGACGAAAACATTTCCAAGGCGGAAGAGTTAATAAGACAGAAAGTTCCGTGCCAAGAGTTAAGCGATGAGCAACTCGAACTCATAGGAGACTATTACATGGAGCAGATGCACCAGGGGGACGCGCACGCCAAAATGGACGCGATGATGGGCGGGGAGAACTCAGAATCCCTCAGAGACATGCATATGAGGATGGCTAAAGCGTTCTACTGCGGGGAGCACCAAGCAATGGCAGGGATGAAGGGAATGATGAACATGAGTGGCGAAAAGATGAGGATGATGTGCATGAATAGCGGGGGGCCGAGCGCTCACCACTCTTCGGGAGGTGGAAACATGCAGGGAATGATGAGCGGAGCAATGATGGGAGGAATGGGCGGCGCTGCTTCCCTTCTCTGGCTGGTATACTTAGCGGTGGCTTCATTCGTGTTCAGCGTGATATTCTGGTGGAGCAAGAACTTGGTAGGTGCTAATAAGAGGTGAATCATGAAGAAAGCGAAAGACCCTATTTGCGGGATGGAAGTGGATACTGAGAAGGCTAGCTACTTCTTGAAGGAAGGAGGCGAGGCTTACTACTTTTGCAGCAAGCATTGCTACCAAGAATTCCTGAACAACAGACAAGGAGGGCTCGGTGAGAAGCCAGCGGAAAAGCATAATCACACCGCAACTCTTGCGTCTGAAGAAGCGGACATCCCTATAAAGGGGATGACTTGCGCAAGCTGCGTGGCTAGCATAGAGAAAGCGTTGAATAAAGTGCCTGGCGTGAAAAAAGCGTCTGTCAACTTCGCGTCTGAGAAAGCAGTGGTTCAATACGATCCTTCAAAGGCAACCATTCACGACTTAGAGAAAGCCATAGAAGACACTGGTTACGAAGTGATAAAGAAGGAAGAGTCCGGCGTTGCAGAGCTGAGGCTTAAGGTTTTAGGGATGGATAATCCTCACTGTATGGGTATCGTTAATTCTGCTCTGAGCAAGGTTAAAGGGATTCTGGACAAAGAGTTGCTTGTAACCGAGAAAGCCATCATAAAATATGACCCTTCCATTGTTACCAAGGAAGAAATAATGAGGGTGATTAGCGATGCAGGTTATCAAAACTTTGAGGAGGAAGAGAGTGCTCAGGACAGAGAGAAAGAGGAGAGGGAGCGTGAGATAAACAGTCTTAAGAAGAAGATGAAGTGGTCCCTTATATTGGCAATCCCTCTTGTTTACTTGGCTATGGCGCACTACTTGGGTTTGCCCTCCCTCTCCAATCCTTCCCTCCTCGCCTTCGCTCAATTCGTTATCACCACTCCGATAATGCTCTTAGGATACGAGTTCTTCACCAAGGGATTCAAGTCAGTGGTTAAAGCCAAAACCGCTAACATGGACACCTTGATAGCGATAGGGACAGGCGCTGCTTACCTTTACAGCGTAACCGCAGCAATCCTCTTGTTATCAGGCAATCCTGCATTCGGCCCTGAAGATATGTACTTTGAAGTTGCAGGGTTGCTAATAGCTTTCATACTGTTAGGAAGGTACTTGGAAGCAGTTGCTAAAGGAAAGACTAGCGAAGCCATCAAGAAGTTAATGTCTCTACAAGCCACCACTGCGGTAGTGATAAGGAATGGAGAGGAAGTGGAGGTAAGCGTGGAAGACGTGGTGGTAGGCGACCTAGTGGTTGTTAAGCCAGGCCAGAAGATACCCGTAGACGGAACAGTGGTTAATGGGCACTCTTACGTGGATGAAAGCATGATCTCAGGGGAGAGCATGCCTGTTGAGAAGAAGCCTGGCAGCAAGGTGATAGGCGCCACTATTAACAAGACAGGCTCCTTCATTTTCAAAGCTGAAAGGATAGGGAAAGACACCATGCTCTCCCAGATAATAAAGCTGGTTGAAGAAGCCCAAGCCAGCAAGGCGCCGGTTCAGAAACTTGCAGACACTATATCTGCTTACTTCGTGCCCGTAGTGGTGGCGATAGGAGTGGTCTCCGCTATAGCTTGGTACCTGTTAGGGATGGGTTTCCTCTTCTCATTAACCATACTGATAGCTGTCCTGATAATCGCTTGCCCTTGCGCTTTGGGACTGGCAACGCCTACTGCCGTGATGATGGGCACAGGCAAAGGCGCTGAGAACGGCATCTTGATAAAGAGCGCTGAAGCTCTTCAAAAAACAGGCAGCGTGAACGTGGTGGTTTTTGACAAGACCGGAACCATTACGAGGGGAACCCCTGAAGTCACAGACGTGCTCCCCGTTAAGGGGTTTGACGAGAAAGAAGTGTTGCTCAAAGCAGCGATAGCTGAGAAGAACTCAGAGCACCCCTTGGCAGAAGCAGTAGTGAAGCTGGCAAAGAAGAAGAGGCTGAAGGTATCCTCTCCTGACAAGTTCCAATCAGTCACCGGGAAAGGCGTTTCAGCGATGCATAAAAAGGAGGAAATACTCGTTGGTAGCAAAGGTTTCCTCGCCAGCGAAGGAGTTGACGTTTCAAGCATTAAAGAGAAAGAAGCTCTGCTTGAATCACAAGGCAAAACCACAGTCCTAGTTGCTGTTAACAAGAAATTGATAGGAGCGATAGCAATAGCTGACCAAGTGAAGGAACATGCGGCTGAGGCAGTGAAAACCCTTAACAGCCTAGGCGTTGAAACTGTGATGATCACAGGAGATAACAAGAGAACTGCCAAAGCTATAGCTCACCAAGTCGGTATAAATAAAGTGATGGCTGAAGTTTTGCCACAAGACAAAGCCGTGCACGTCAAACAGTTGCAGAGGAAAGGAGATGTTGTGGCAATGGTGGGCGACGGCATCAACGACGCGCCAGCACTGGCGCAGGCGGACGTCGGCATAGCGATAGGCGCGGGCACGGACGTAGCGATAGAGTCAGGAGACATAGTGCTCGTAAAGGACGACTTGAGGGATGTGGTGGTGGCGATAGAGCTGAGCAGGTACACTATGAAGAAGATAAAGCAAAACTTGTTCTGGGCGTTCGTTTACAACACGCTCGGAATACCAATCGCTGCAGGCGCGTTATACCCGTTCACAGGATTCTTGCTAAACCCAGTCATTGCAGGAGCAGCAATGGCTTTCAGCTCTGTAAGCGTGGTGACGAACTCCTTGACCATGAAGAAGTGGAAGCCGACATTCAAGTAGAGGTGCGCAAACTTTTAAAAGAAAGCAGTTCACCCTTGAGAGTGATGAAGGAGGATTTTCAAAGACTGGTTTCTTTCATGCAGCGAAAGGGCTTCGTTTGGGGTCCAGAGCCAGAGATATACGGAGGCCTAGCAGGTTTCTACACCTACGCCCCCTTGGGGAAGGCTTTGAAGAACAACGTGGAGTCGGAGATAAGGCGCTTGTTCGGAGAGCAAGGATTCTTAGAAGTGGAATGCCCCACGATTATGCAGAGAGCGGTGTGGGAAGCCTCGGGACACTTGGAGGGTTTCACCGACCCCTTGGCGGAGTGCCCTTCTTGCAAGAAGCACTACAAGGCAGACGCTTACAAGGACTGCCCTAGCTGCGGCAAGCCGTTGAGAATGGTTGGAGAGCACAACTTGATGATGAAAACCACTGTCGGATTAAACGTTGAGGCGTACAACAGGCCTGAAACAGCCACTACTACTTACCTACCCTTCTTGAGGTATGACAACTTCTTCAGGGGGAAATACCCGTTCGGAGTGTTCCAGATAGGGAAGGCTTACCGGAACGAGATAAGCCCGAGGCAGCACTTGTTAAGGATGAGGGAATTCACCCAGGCAGAGGCGCAACTCTTCATCCTGCCTGGACAGAAGAAGTCCTTTCCGCAGTACAAAGCCTTTGCGGAGCAATCACTCCCTTTCTTGCCTTGGGAGCTGCAAGAGAAAGAGGAGCAACCTAAAAAGGCAACCTTGGCTGAAGCGTTGAGGAAGGGTTGGCTTGGAAGCGAGGCGTACGCGTGGGCGTTGAGCTTAGCTTACCGGTTATTCGTTGGCATAGGAATACCCGAGCAACGATTGAGGGTGAGGCAGCACGGGCCGGAGGAGAAGGCGTTCTACGCCGCTGACGCGTGGGACGTAGAAGTGCTGACTAAAAGCTTTGGATGGGTGGAGTGTTGCGGCGTCCACGACAGGACTGATTACGATTTGAAGCAGCACTCAAAGCACAGCGGGCAGGAATTAGCGGTGAAGATTGACGGGGAGAAGGTGGTCCCCCACATATTAGAGGTGGCTTTCGGAGTGGACAGGCCCGTCTTTGCCTTGATGGACGTGTTCTACGATTACAAGGAGGAAGGAGAAGGCAAAAGCGCTCTCCGGCTGCCTCCAAGGATGTCTCCTTTCAAAGCAGCAGTTCTCCCCCTGATGAGGAAGCCAGAACTCGTCAGTAAGGCAAGACTTGTTTATCAGGAGTTGAAGACCTGCTTCCCAGTCACTTACGACGAAACCGCCAGCATCGGTAAGAGGTATCTCAGAGCGTCTGAGGAAGGAACTCCTTGGTGCGTCACCATTGACTACCAAACCTTAGAGGACGACACCGTCACTATAAGGGAGAGGGACACCGAGGAGCAGGTAAGGGTGAAGGCGTCCGAGTTGAAGGACAAGTTGTACGCCTTGCTCACAGGGACCCCTTTTAAAAGCTTGGCTAATGAGAAACTTTAAAAATTGCTTAATCGTTCTTCCCCCAAAGTGTACAGGACGCACACGTGTGGGGAGCTTCGGAAGAAGCACGCAGGGGAGAAAGTGATCCTTGCCGGCTGGGCGGACTCTTTAAGAGTGACTGGCAAGATAGCGTTCCTCGTTCTCAGAGACCGTTACGGCTCAACGCAGTGCTTCATAGGAAAGGAATTAGTCGACTCTGTTAAAGGGTTGAGGAGGGAGTCCGTCGTCCAAGTTAGAGGGTTTGTGAAGGCGAGGCCGCAGGGGCAGGTGAAGGACACCCCTACAGGCGAGGTTGAAGTTGTTGTGGAATCCTTAAAGGTTTTATCACCTGCAAACCCGTTACCTTTAGAACTAGAAAAGATTGAGAGCAGCGAGGAAACTCGCCTCAGGTACAGGTACCTGGACTTGAGGAGGAGGAGGCTTCAGAGGAACATTGAGTTAAGGCACAAGGTTATAAAAGCGATAAGGGACTTCTTGTCTAGCAAAGGGTTCTTAGAGGTAGAAACACCTATACTGGCGAAGTCAACGCCTGAAGGGGCTAGGGACTACTTGGTGCCGAGCAGGGTGAACAAGGGGAAGTTCTACGCCTTGCCTCAGTCGCCGCAGTTGTTCAAGCAGCTCTGCATGATAGCCGGTTTTGACAAGTACTTCCAGATAGCTAAGTGTTTCAGGGACGAGGATTTAAGAGCGGACAGGCAGCCAGAATTCACGCAGCTAGACCTCGAGATGAGCTTCGTGGAGGAGGAAGACGTCTTCTCCTTGGTGGAGGAACTCGTTGCTTACGTCTGGAAAACAGTGCTTGGAGAGGAATTAAAGGTTCCGTTCAAGAGGATTCCTTACAAGGAAGCGGTTGAGAAGTACGGAACTGACAAGCCACACTTGGGAGAAGGCAGAGATGGCTGGCACTTCTGCTGGATAGTGGACTGGCCGATGTTTGAGAAAGACGAGGAGGGGAAGTGGACCTACACCCACCACCCCTTCACCATGCCAAAGTTCAAAGACTTGGAAGAGATAACGCTGCACCCTGAAAAGGTTAAGG
>CAZTPT010000008.1:0-11476 GCA_964615705.1 uncultured Methanosarcinales archaeon | reverse complement strand
ATAGAGAGAAAACACCCCCCCGCTTTCAAGAAAGGAAATATCTAACTCTTGCTATTCCAACGCGTATCCTTTAAGCTTCCACTCGTTCACCCCGCCGACGAGGTTGTACACCTTGGTGTAGCCAAGCCTTGCCAATTCCTCCGAGGCGATCGCGCTCATCCTCCCGCTCCTGCAGTAAACCGCTATCTTCGCGTTCTTATCCTTTGGCAACTTGTCCAGGTTCAAAGATATCTTGTCAAAGGGTATCAACGCGTCCGTGCCGGGAATGTGCCTTTGCTCAGGGACGTGAACGTCTAAGAGGAACACGTCTTCTTCTTCCAAGAGCTTCTTAAACTCTTCAGCTGAGAGGTCTGTGTAGCCCTTGCCAGGCTCGGGGGAGTCAGCCATGTGACCTTGAGGCATTCCTTCAGGGTTGTTAGAGCCTCGCTTAGCGAACAAGGAAGCCGCGTCTTCCTCAACGTCTTCCTCGCTAAGGAAACTCGTCCCGACCCAGGCGTACGCGTCGTTGTTGAGGAGTTCCTCCTTGCTCACAGTGGAGGGGTCGTAGTAAACGGTGACCACGTGCCCGTCGTATTGAAAGCTCGCGTCTATCACCCCTGGGATTCCTTCCAGGGTTTCAACTATGAGCCTTGGGAAAGTCTCGCACATCTTCTTATCCATGTCTGGGAGAGAGAACACGAGTTTCTTAACCGGTGAGTTGCTTGAAGGAGTCCATTCGTTAGTTTTCTCGGCTGTTAAGCCGTCGCTGGAAGAGCCTTTCTTAACAGCGGCGCACGCAGTCAAGAATAAGAGAGCGACAGTCACCAATGCTAAGAGTTGAACCTTCATAACCCACCCCTTTCTAAGGGGAATCGTTGCTATTTATATAAGTTTGGGAGGGCTGTTCAAGCATTGCTTATCCAAGAAGCCCTGTACCTAATCTTCTGGTAGAGCCTGCTTAAGTCGTGGTAAACCGCGTCTTGCTCCTCAACAGTTAAGGACTCGTAGAAGTCTAACAAGTCAAGGTATTTCTCCACCGCGGAGTCTATCTCGTTGAACTGCAAAGCCTTGTACGCGTTGAACAACTTCAAGTAAACCTTCTCCAAGGGGTACAAGTATTCAGGGATGGAGTACTCGGTAACGCTTGCCTCAACTAAGTCAGGGGCGTGGTTAGAGGTCTCCAACACCAACTCTCTCAACTCTTCCACGAGGTACATCGCCTCGTACAGAGTTAAGGGCTGGGTTGCGAACTCCACGTTGAAAGCCTTGTCGAAGAAGGAGGCGAGCACTCTTAACAAGTGCTCGTTAACCCTCTCTTCCTCGCACTTGGCTAACAAGTCCTCCTTGGTGGAGTCTGACTCCAAGCTTAACGCCTTGGTGAAGAACTCCTTGGCAACGCTCACCCATTTAACAGTTGAGACTGACAACGCTTCTTCCCCAACCCTGCCTTCTAACTCTTTCAACTCGGCTAGCAAGGAGTCCCTGTCCTGATCGGTGAGCAAGACTTGCTTCTTAACCCTTCCAGCGAATTGCAACCCGAGCTTTGCCAACGCCATGTACAACTGCTTGTGAGCGTACTTGTAAGTTAGGGAAGTGAGAAGCGCTACGAGTAGCAACGCTATCAAGAAGGACGTCAAAACGCTCCGCTTCCTGGGCAGCGGGGAAGGTGTTTCTATGTGCTTGCAAGGCGGGCAGGGACCTCCGCAGTCAACTCCGGTCTCGTTCCCGTTCTTCACCCCGTCGTCGCATGTCGGGACGTAGGTGCAGGTCCTGGATGTGTTGGGCTTGTCAAAACTAGTGCCGCAGTCGTTCAAGTCAACGCAGTCCCTGTACTGGGTGTTGTTGAGCAAGCAGGGACCCCAGTCCCCGCAGAGCCAGTCCTCCAAGCACTCTTTCTTCCTCTCCTCCTCGTACGAGCACTCCACAACGAATTCCTCTTCTTCCTGGCACCCGTTGATGTCTACGCACCTCTTCAGCTTGGTGTTGTCAGTCCTGCACTTGGTTATGTCAAAGCAGTCAAAGTCAGCCTTGCAAGGCAGCCCTCCACCTCCTCCTCCACCTCCTCCGCCCACTATGGCTCCTGGCGGCACCACTACTGTTTCCTTGGGAGTGGCGCACCTTATAATTACTGGGTTGCTCTCCGCTACCTCGCCGTAAGGGTCCTTGGCTGTGAAGACCACTGCTTCTTCAAAGTCGCACTTCTCAGACCTTATCCTCACCTCGCTGTTGTTAGCGATGGTGATGTTCGCCTTCTCAGCCCCTGAGACGTTGAAAGTTAAAGGATCCCTGTCAGGGTCTGCGAAGTGATTCTTAAGGAAGAAGGGGCTTATTGCTTCCCCTTTCAAGATGCTAACGTTGGGAATCACTGCTGAGAGGTAGGGCGGGTCGTTCGCGTTCAAGACTTCCAAGTTGAAGGTTGCGGAGTCGTTACCGTTCGGGCAGCTGGAGTTGTCCGTGACTGTGAAGAGGAACGTGTAGTTCCCCACGTCGTCGTTGTCGGGGGTGAAGCTTATGATTCCTGAAGGCGTGACTGTGAATAATGACTTGTTCGTAGAGTTGTCAAACGTTAAGGAGTAGTTGAGCAAGGTGCTGTTGTAAGTGAAGCTTGTGGGCTCGTCCGGGTCGGTGGCGTTTAACACGCAGCTGTAAGGAACTCCTTGAGTGGCGTTGTTAGCGCAGGGGACGATGATGGTTGGGGGCGCGTTTATGCACAGCTTTACCAAGCCGTAAGCGGCACCTCCCGCCTTCACTCTTGGCTTCAACGCTTTCTCCACTTGGTACGCCTCCCTCACGAGGTAGGTTGTTTGGAGGATGCTTAAGAACAGGGTTAGAACTATCAAGTACTCGAGGAACTTGTTAGCCATGACTTAAAAGCTTGAAAACCAGTATTTAAGTGTTTCTAACTTTCTTGGTGACGAGTAACAGCTTGATTATTAGGATAGTTGCTATCAGCGCTAGCGCCGCTGCTGTGAGGAGTAAAGCTTTTGGAGAGTTGAGGTACGCGTTGATGTAGTCCTTAACGCTTCCGCCTTCTTCAATCACTGCTTCCTCAGTTACTTCTAAACTTCCTTGGTACTCCTTTGACTCTTCCTCGTAGAAGAGGGTGATTTTCAATGAGTAGTTCCCAACTGGGATGTTCGTGGTGTCCAGGTACCCTTCCAAGGGGAGCCTTTGCCACGGCTTGAAATCCTTGCTCAGGGTTTCGAACTCCGCCACTTTGTGGTTGGAAGCGTTGAGGACCTCCACCACTGCTTTGACTCCTTTAACTGGTTGGCTCCAGTAGCTTTCAGCCACCACTGAGAAGGGGACTATGCCTTTCTTAAACACTTTCTTAGTGTAATCCACCATCCTCACTTCTAAGGAGCCGAGCTTGAACTTGGCGGTGGCGTTGGTTTTCAAGCCGTCGTAAGTGACGACGAGCAAGGCGTGGTAGTCGCCGACCGTGTTAGTGGTGGAGTTCCACTTAGCGGTGAGCGTGGCTGATTGCTGGGTTTTCAGAGAAGTGACTGTGTTGGTTTCCTCCTCGCCTACTAACTCGTCATCCCAGTTGTAGATGTAAACCTTGCCCTTGGCGAAGTTTATGGTTTCCTTCCCTTTGCTCGTGACTTCGGCTTTGAAGTAAACCACTCCTCCAGCGTCGGCGTTCCTCGCGGCCAGGCTTGCCTCCAAGTACTTGCCAGGGTAGGGGACGTCCACCCATACCTGGTGTATAACCCTCACCCTGGCTATTATTGTTTCTTCCGACTCCGGAACTTTCTGCGTCACCGCGATGCTCATCCGCTGCATTCCCGGCTTTTCAAACCTTTCCGGGAGCTTGACGGTGTACTTCGTGCAAGCGGGTCCTTCCGTCAAGTCTAGAGTGTCCTTGTCCAGGATTATTTCAGCGCCGCCTACGGGGTTGGCTTTCAACTCAACCGCTTGAACCCCTTCTGGGATGACGCACACATTCCCCTCGTAAACCTTTCCGGGCTCAAAGTTTATTATTACCCTGCCGTTCACTCTTAGAGCGTTAGCTAATGGCAGGGTGGAGAGGATTAGCAAAACAAAGAAAAAAAGTTTAAGGTTCATCTCTGCTTACACTTGCTCGCACGTAATGGTTATCGTGGCGGTCTTGGTCCCTGGCGGGGTGTCCGCTCTGAGAGTAACCTGGTACTCCACGTTTATTATGTCGTTGCTGTCGGAGAAGTTGAGCAAGTCGCAGATTAAAACCTTGCTCGTTCCAACGTTTGTGAAGGCGCCCCACCCTGTGCTTCCCCCGTTGCTCACGCAACCAGGCTCTGCTGGTGAGGGTTGCGTTCCGTTAACGACTTTGAACTGGAAGTCGCTTGCAACCACGCTTGGGCCTCCTAGGAAAGTGGTGGCTGCCTTGTCTGACTGGAATGTCACGTTCACGTTCACGTTGCCAGTGTTGTTAATCTCCATTCCTACGCAAGCGTTGCCAGTGGTGCAGTCGTTGAAGTTAGTCCCTGAGTTGGCTGAGTCAGTGCTGATAGTCGTGGTCGTGGTTATGGAGTCCGTTCCGAAGTTAACATTCCTGTCAACCGAGCAACCAACGCTGGTGTTAATAGTCAGGTTTACCTTGCCGCTCGCAGTTGCTCTCCCAGTCGCTACAGGGCCCGTGGTCATTGACAACTGGCTCAGCTTGTTCAGGCTAAGGATGGTCCCGAACAGGCTCACCACTATCGCTGCTAACAACAACAATGCCAAACTCTTATTAGACAAATCCATCTCGACACCTCGCGTTTATTTCTCAGGTAGCAACAGGATTCTGGGCTTTTCAGGCTTGTGAGGCAACACTTGCAAAACCACTTCCCCAGTGGCTCTTGAAGGAGGCGCCTCTGCCTTTGCTTGGTGCGGAAGCACTTCCAGCTTCACGTATCCCTGAGTCGCTGCCTTCCCTCCTTTTTGAAGTCTTAACTCGTTAACAGCGCTCATCACTGACAACGTTCCCAGCAATGATATTATCAGGGTGAGGACTACTAGGACGGTTATTGTTCTCCTGGACAAGTCCTCCTCCATGGAACGCATCTTCAACCTCTTCTTATTTAAACTTTTCGGTTCTGTATCTATTTCGGGGTGAATAACGCTTCTTGAGCAGCCAAGCCGTTATCAGCGCAGCTACTAGGAGGGCTGCGAGGTAGCCGCGCCGCGCCTTGCCTTCAGAAACTCTCAAGCCGTTAACCTCGAACCAGTCCTCCCCAACGGAGGAGTTGAATGACTTCTTCCACGCGCCTCCTTCGTACTCCGCCAGCACTGTTAAGGAGTAAGCACCGCTCTCTAACCCTTTAACCGGGAGGTACGCTTTTAACGACGCGTACTGTCTTGGAGGAATAGTCGCGACCACCGTCTTTGCTTCCGCTGGCCCCAGGGAAGCTGTTGCGTGGAACCCTTTCAAAGGGGTGTTCCAGTCGTTGAAGAACTCCAGGTTTAAAGCTGCCACTCCGTTTCTTAAATACTCAGGGGTTAGGTTGAGGAGTATCCTCCTCTCGCCCACCTTTACCGAGGAGTTGAGGGATGCTTCCTTGGAGTAAAGCACGCGTGCTTTCAAGGAGTAAACACCTCTCTGCTTAGGAGTCCAGGGAGCGTTGAGATAGGCGGACTCACCCGGATTCAGGGTCGCGGGGGAGGAGCGAAGCCTCGCCACTAACTCGTCGGAGTCGTACAGTTCAAGCACTGCTGAAGCGTTCTCCACGGTTGAGCCCTTGTTCTCCACCTTTAAAACCAGCACGCCTTCCCTGCCTGGTCGCAGCTCTGACTTTTCCAAGAACGCTTGTATGAAGCTCTCCGGGTAAGGGTAAAACACTGTCAGCTTGGCAACCACTCCGACACGCGCCGTGACTTCCCCGCTTACTCGTTCGGAGTCCTTCGCCACGATTCTCAAAAGGTGGGGTCCTGGCTTTAACTCTTGGGGGAGGTTAAGGGTTGCTCTGAACGATTTTTCCGAGTCGTTGGTGGAGAAAGAGAGCTTGCTAGTTGAGAGGTTGGCGAAGCGTGCCAGTTCTCCTTCCAAGCTTAGCAAAACCTCTCTCTCAAACCCTTCATCGTTGAACAAGGTGAACTCGTACTGTGAAACGCCTGGCTTGAACCAGTGCTCTGAAGAGCCAGGCGCTATTCCCAGCCCTAGCGCTAACTGGGGGGAGAGCAGGAGCGCCAGGATTAACGCTTTCTTCACGACGCCTCACCCGTCAAGGTTATGGTTGATTGCTTAACCCCTGTTGGCTCGTCGTTAGGGACTAGCACTTTCAAGTCTATCTCCGCCTCGTCCTTGGAGTCTGTGTAGTTTAGCAGCTTGATAAAGGTTAAAGGAGCGGCGGGCATGTTCGTGTAGGTAGTGGTGGATAGAGCTGTGTTGAACGACCCCGGCTCTGACCTGTTATCAGCTTTGAACTGGTAGTAAGGAGTTCCCAAGCCTTTGCTTGAGAACAAGGGGGACGCGTTTATGGAAACGTTTAACTCCACGTTGCCGTCGTTGCGAAGCCTTAAAGGAACAGGGTTGTCGTCCTCGGTTGATTCCTGCTGGTTGGGCGCGAGGGAGCCGAAGGAGACGTTGTTAATTACTAAGCTCATGCTCACCACTTGGGTGATTGTGAAGTTAAAGGTTTCGGATAGGTTCCACTCTTCTGAGTCGTTGGCGTAAACCCTCCAATAGTACGTGTTGAATCCTAACGGGTTTGTTAAGGCGTAGTAATTGTTAGTGGTCTCCGCGTCCACCACTACTGAGTTGAAGGAGGAGTCAAGCGCGACTTGCAACCTGTAAGTGACCGTGTCTTCCGGGTCTGGGTCTGTGCTTGCCGACCAGTTAAACCTGGGAGTCCTGTTGGTGAAGGAGGAGTCTCCGTTGGAAGGGTAGGTGAGGGCTGGCTTGGAGGGAGGAGTGTTGAGTATGGTTGCTTTCAAGCTCTCCACGGCAGTGCTGTCGTTCAAACCGTCGTTAACCGTTACCTCAACGCTCCAGTTCTCGTGCTTCCTCGTCTCGTTGGAGGCCCAAGCGTTGTACCTGGGCTTCCCGTCCTGGTACATCGCCGCTATCTGCGCTGCAGTCAAGGTCCGGTTGAATATCATGACCTCGTCTATCTTGCCTTGAAAGTAATAAGCGGTTCCGCCCCTCCTCCCTATGTACACTGGATTCGTGCTGGAAACAGGGGTCTTAGTGAATGCATCTTCCCCAACGTATGAGCCGTTGAGGTAGAACCTTATCTTCATATCCTGCATAGAGCGGGTTATCGCTATGAAGTTCCACTTGTCCTGAGCCACTTTCATCGCTGCCGGCTCGTTTATCTCTTCCCACGCGCCGTCTCCGTGGTAGAATGATATCTGGCCGCTGCTCTCCATTATCACCTCGTACTCGTTGTTGTAATGCTTGAAAACCACGCCTTGCCTCCCCTTAGACAAGTTGGTCGGGTACAACCAAGCAGTTATTGTGAGGTTCCCCGCTACTCGCAAGCTAGGATCGTCAGGGACGAGCATGTAATCGTTAGCCCCGTCGAAGCTGTACGCACCTCCCCTAACGCCAGCGGTCCAAGAAGGCGCTGCGTTGCTGTTCCCGTTTCCCAGCGTTCCGTGGTTGGCGTTGCCTGAGTAATCCTTGACTGCTCCGGTGGCGGTGCTGTCCACTTGGGACTCGAAGGGCATGTTCAGGACTGCTACTGGTTGGTTGTTCCTCTTCCAGTTGTAGATGTAGGTTAAGGAGTCGCCGTCGGCGTCGCTGGAGTTGTAAGGAGCCGCTGCTAAGTCGTTAGTAGTCCTAACAAGTTTCGCCCTGGTCTCGTTGTAAAGGTTTGCTACTTCCTCGCTGGTTAAGGAGTTGTTGAACACCATCACCTCGTCTATGACTCCGTTGAACCAGTCAGTGTTGTCCGTGTTCCTGCTGCCTATCGCGGTGTCTTGCGTTGGGGTCTTCATAGTTCCTGTTAGTGATAGGTTGTTTTTTTCTTGCCCGTTCACGTATATCCTGAGGTAGTTGCCGTCGTAAACTCCTACTACGTGGAGCCATTGGTTGAACGTTGAAGGGGTTGTTACTGTTTTCCACCCTTGGCTTTGCTCGTACACCCAGAAGTGTATGTTGTTGTCGTTGTTGTCAATCGCTAGCACTGTTCCGCTGGCTCCGCCTTCCCCTGCTGAGAGTATGGTTTGCCTATCCCCTGTCGCTCCGTTTGACTTCGCCCACGCCGCGACTGTTACCTTTCCTGTGTTTAACTGGCTCAGCGTTGCTATCCTGACGTTGCTGCTCGCCCCGTCAAAGCTGTACGCGCTCCCCACTCTTCCCTCGCTAGTGTTTGTGACTCCGCTCGGGGTGCCGTCGTTGTTGCCTGCGGAGTCTTGGGCGTTCCCTTCGAATTGCCAGTACCCTATCAGGTTTTTGTGGTAGCTCTTGTAAGGGGTTCTGAGGTGGGCGCCTATCAAGGTGTTGGTGAGCGTTGGCTTAGTGTTGTTCAGGCTGCAGCACACCTTCAAGGAGTAGTGGGGGCAGGTGGCTACGTGGGCGTTAGTGGCGTTGTTGCCTTCGCTGGACGCCATTGACACTAAGCATTCTGCTTGGCAACTCGTGGTGTAGGTGCATTTGGGTGTTCCAGTTGTGGAGCCTATGCAGGCTGTGTAGTTGTAAGTGTTTATGCTGGGTTGCTGGACGTGCGCGTTTGTCCCGTTGCTAAGTTTTAAGAACACGGTTTCGCAATCGGTGGTTATGTTCACGTTCGTCCTCGTGCTTTCGCAGCAGAGCGAGTAGGCGTAGTTGGTGTAGCTCGTGTTCTGGGCGTGGGCGTTGTCCGCTCCCCCGGTGTCGTTTTGCAACCCTAGCAGCCTTGTGAAGCCGGAGGGGCAAGTCGTGGCTATTGTACAGTTCAGTCCTCCCGCTGCCAGCGTTACTGGTATCAGGGTTAGTAAGGTTAGTAATGCTAGTATCAGGGTTGTTGTTTGCTTCATGTTTCCTCTACCAGCTTTATTAGTTTCTTCACGGTTTTGTTGTTCTTGTTCAAAGAGTATAGGTGGACGTTGGCTATTTCTTCTTTTCTTAGGAGTTTGGCTTTGTGGGCTTTTCTAAGCGTTGTGGAGGCTGTTCCTTTGCTCACTTTCAAGGTTTTTGAGAGGCCGTTCACGTGCGTTTTTAAGTCTGGGTGTTTTAAGAAGTGGTATATGATTTTCCACTCTGCGTACTTGTTGAAGAGTTCTTTCAGGTACACGTTTACAAAAACTAGTTGTTCTTTATATAAAATTATCGTTTTTTAAAATAAACGATTGTTCGTTTTTTAGAACTTAACTTATGTAGCTTATTATCTTGGCTTCCTGCCTCAAGTCGTTGAGGTAGTCCCTGAGAACTTCTTGCTTCTTCTGCGCCTCGAGTATTTGGCGGAGTTGGTCCTTGACCTCTTCGTAGGACGCATTCCTAGGAGGTTTGTTCTCTAGGAATTGCAACAAGTGGTAGCTTTGAGGCGTCTTTATAATCTTCACGTCTCCGGGCTTCATCTCCTTGACCGCTTCCTCCACAGAGGGGTAAACCGTTCTAGGGGAGAACTCGTACCTCCCGCACTTGTCGATGGAGCTCTTGTCATCGCTGAACTGCTTGACCAAGTCGCAGAAGTCGGTGTTGTTCAGCAACGCTTTCAAAGTTTCTGCTTTCTTGAGAGCCACTTCCTCGTCTCCTTCAATGTTGACTTGGACGTGCCGCACCACCCAAGACTCGGGTATGGTGAGGTTTTCCTTCCTTGCCTCGTAGTAATCCCTCACATCCTCCTCGGAAACGCTCACCTCGCTTTCTTCAAGTATTTCCTTAACAGCTTTCTGAACTAAGAGTTCCTTCTCAGCGGCCGCCTCGCTTAGCAAAGGATTGTTCTTCCTGTAATCTTCCAGTTCTTCCTTGGAAACCCTTAACCCTTTGCGCTCTGCTTGCTGCAGCAGCAATTCCTTGTTCACCAAGTTGTTAATAACGAGGGGGGTTGCTTGAACCCTCGTCTCCCTTGGGAGAGAGTTGATGGCTGCTAACACTTCTCTCAAGTAAATGGGCTTGTCGTTCACCAGCAACGCCACCCTCTTTTCTAAGTAGTCAGGGGAGGAAGCGTTTATGTTGCACAAGAGGTTCCAGTCATGGTCGTAGATTTCCAGATATGTGTTGTTGCCTTTCCTTAATTGTACCTTGTACAACTCTTTTTTCGAGATGTTGCAGAACTCTTTCAACCCCTTGGCGAACAACTCTGCTTGCTCCCCGGACAAGCTCTCAACCGCTAGGGAGTCGCTGGAGCCCAGCTTCTCTTCTAAAACGCTGTGCTGAGGGGTTAGGGAATTCTCCGCGAGGAATGCTAGCGCTGCCAGAACCCCTACCACTAACAAGGCCACCCACCACTTCATAAGTTTTCTTAATCCGCTGTTTTTTTTAAAGCTTTTGAAAAAAACAAGTAACTTCGGGCGTGGAGAAGATCTCCCCTCTTCAGCCAAGACCTAACAATTTTTTATTATATTCGTCAAGGTACAACTCCTCCACTTCTTGAGAGGTGCATATGTTGCCATCTAACTCCTCGTTCCCTCTCTCCATGCATCGCTTAAAATCGTTCCCCATAACGCTTTCATTTATTCGCGGATCTAGTAATAATGCTTCATCTTTAGAAGTAGAGTACCCTAGCAAAGTTCCGGTGTCGTAAACGTCTACCGCCCCCAAGATGTGAAGAACTTCGTGAATCAGGAGGTGCCAACCTGGCTTTACATAAAAACCGTAAAAATCGCCACCTCCTTGAAACTCCGTACAATTTATTAAATAGCTTTTCGGTTGTAAAAGAGATTCTTCTGAAACCCAAATACTGGAAGTTCCTTCCACACGACCGATAAGAAGCCCTTCTGTATTAACATTCATCAAGTTACAAGCGTACGTCTTAAAGAGAGGGTCTTTCAAAGAAGCGGAAGAGGGACCTCCAAGTCTACCGAACACCTGAAACACTCCATCATAATCCTGAAGATTAAAGCCTAGGTTGGAGGCAATTTGTTGCAGAAGAAGAATTGTTTTATTTGCCTTTAAATAATACAAAGGATTAAGAGGTGATGAGCAATTAATTTTATAAACAAGCTGTCCAAATTGATCAATGCTAAAAACACAGTTATCACAACTTGATTCTAAAAGCTTATAGGTGGAATCTATCACATATTCGGTTATCCCAAAAGAAGATCCTGGCAAAGGTTGATATTGAATAATCTCTCCATTAATAAGCCATTTTACTCCAATAGTGGAAGGGTTCCAGCAGAACGTGTCTGTTTGTACTTCACCCAGTATTTCTAAGGAAGCAGAAACTTTGTTATTAGTAATGCGTTTCAACCCAGATTCAAATTTATATTTTAACTTCTCAATTTCGTTTCGCCAGTGGGGATTATAATTTTTTTCGTTGTTATAAAGATAGACTAATCCAAACCTAAAAGTTTGATTTTTTAATTCGCACTCACCGTTTGAACACTCTTGATACCTTGGGCAAATTTTATCACCACACGCATCGCATTCAGAAATTTTTTGACAGGTACC
>CAZTPT010000007.1:0-11927 GCA_964615705.1 uncultured Methanosarcinales archaeon | reverse complement strand
ACTATGTTAGGAGAGGGGTTGTGAGCGTCGAGGAGAGAGACTCCCTAGGCAAGGTTTTGCAATTGTTCAAGGAGAAGAAGACCCACTTATTCATCGTTAAAGACGACTTCGGAGGAACAGCTGGAATAATAACACTGGAAGACGTGCTTGAAGAAATAGTGGGGGAGATAGTGGACGAGTACGACCAGAGTTCCGCTGATTAGCCCTCAGAGAGGTCAAAGCTCTCCACGAATTCCAAGAAGCTCTTATACCGGTTCAGGAATTCAAACCCTTTAGGCGTGATGAAGTAGTGCTTCTTCCCAGAGATTACTCTTTCCTCTATCAATCCCTTCTCCTTCAACTCTTTCAGGTAGGAAGTCATTGCTTGATGCGACAAGTTGGACTTGTACAACAAGCGCGTCGGCCTGACGCCTACCGCGTTCTTCTCAGCCAGCACTGTTAACAAGTCCTTCATTATTTCTAAGCGATTCCTCTTCTTCATTTAAGCATCCTTACCAGGTTTATCAACAACAAGGAATACCCCCCGAGTTGTAAGAAGTGACCTGCCTTGTAGTAATAAGCGTTGGTAACCGAGAACACCAGCACGAGGTTCGCAACGGTAAGCGCGGAGAATCCTAAGAATACTAATAACTTGTTAACACTCTTCTTCCTAAAGTAGTGAGCCCCGTAGTGGAGAGCCACGCTTCCGAACAAAACAGATGCTATTGAGTAAAACAAGTAGAGCTTGTGAGTCGCTGCGATGATTGAGAAGAAAGTCAACGCTAGTAACAAGTAATACGTCTTCTCGCTCTTAACCTTCAAGGTCATGTAAGCAAGGGTTATAACCCCTATGATATACAAGCCCATGTGCCCAGCTAGCACCACTCTCACAATATTACCCTCCTCCAAGGAGAGGAACGGGGAGGTAATCTTAGTAATCAATCCTGGAAGTCCAAGGTTGAACAAAGCCAACACTGCGAAGGAAGCGCTTATTGACAAGAAGGACAACCCGAAGTTTCGCAGCTGGCGTTCACTAGTAAACGAGTAAATCTTGAAGGAGAAGAAAGCAATAGCTAATGTTATTAATGCGAAAACAACTTCGAACGCGAAGTCGTAGGCAAACACCCAACCCGAAGGACCCATAACTAACGGTTAGTGCAAACAACGCTTTTTAAATTTTGTGAATCTGTTTTATGAACCTTCATTTAACAATCATTATTAAAAAGCAGCCTCATAGTTCCTGTGTAAAAAGGATTTAGAGGTGATTCGTATGGGAAGAAAGGAATGGGCTGAGAAACTCTTGCTCTCAGAGTTAAGGGTTTCCCACTGGGAGCGCTACCGAGAAGTTGTTAAGCCGGAATTGTTGGAGGAGTCAATCTTATAAGTCAGTGATGAACGTGAGCCTTCCTCCTCTCCAAAGATGAGAGCCTGTTCTCCACCTCCTCCATCTTTTTCTCAAATGCGTCCCCTTGGTCTCTGAAGAGCAGGGTTTCCTCCTTGTAAATCTTTACCAGCTCAGCTAATATCTTCTTAATGCTAGTTATCTCAGACACTGTCAAGCGTTGAGCATCCCCTAACTCCTTGATAGCCTCTCTCAACTCAGACACAGCTCTCTCAAATGAAGCCTTCAACTCTTGTAACTCCTTGTAAACCTGCTCCAAGGTCAGCTTCTTCTCACCAGAGAACTCCTTCAACGCTGCTAACGGTTTCAAGTCAGGTTTATGCTGCTGCGACTTGGAGGGGGGGTGCTGGGCGGGTTGCTGAGGAGGGGCTTGCTGTACCTGTACGGGGCGAGGGTTTTGTCCTTGCTGCACCAACTGGTACAAGTAGTCCAACAAGTAGTCCATCTTCTTGGAAAGGTCTTGCAGCGCGGTGTTGCCGGTCATGGTGTCCAGCCTTTGATTCACGCTTTCAATGTTGGTAGCGAGTATCCTGAGGTCCTCTCTCAAGTTCGCGTCGTCCTTCTTAGAACCCAGCAACGCCATTTTTTAATTCCTTGAATTAAACACAGTTCTCCCTCTTTATTCTTCCAAGTGTTATATAAAAGTTTCTCTTTTCGCCTTTAAACCTTTCTTAGAGAAAGCTTTATAAAGCAGGATTTTCGTTTTAATCCTGAAAAAAGAGGGGTTGCTGTGGAAGGGAAGGAAATAGTTGAGATAGACTGCGACGAGGCAGGGCTCGCCCTTGCAAGCCCCAAGCTTTACAAGGAAGAGATAAACAAGATTCTGAAAGGGAAGAAATACGACAGGCTGAGGCTTAAAACAAGACTGATAACAAAGGAGTACGACGCCAACGACAACCTAGTCTCTATCGAGCCGTTCTTCGTGGACGTGAGGTTCGCGGTCATTGACGAGCCAGTACGCCTAGTTGACCAGTACGTGATTGAAAGGACGGGCGCGGTGGTCCAGATATATGAGAGATTGAAAAACGTGGGGTACATATACTGCTTGATAGTCCCTGAGATGAAGGTTTCCTTCTCAGACCTCTACGTTCTCTACGAAGAGTTGAAACGGTTCAGGGAGACCGGGCGAACAGAGAATCCTTACATAAAGCGCTGGTACCAGGAGTACGGCGTTTTGGAGCACTTGCTCTTTGACAAAAAAGTGCAGGAGATAAACATCAACCCCCCTGCTTACAAGACCAGCCTTAGAATAGTGCACGAGAAGTACGCGGAGTGCATCTCCAACATATTCCCCAGCAACGAGTTCTTGAACTACTTAGCTACTCGGCTCAAGATAAGCAGCGGGAGGCCTTTGAACAAGGCGCAACCCCAGCTAGACGGCGAGATAGTAATAGAGAATCAAAGGGCGAGGGTCGCTGCTGTTATCAACCCTTTCTCTGTCTTCGGGTTGGGATACTCTGTCAGGCGTCACAGGGAGCACCCCTGGACCTTGCCTTTGTTCTTGAACAACAAGACAATAACGCCGTTGTTCGCAGGGTTGATGAGCCTCGCCATAGCTCACGGCAGAACCTTCCTAACAGCGGGTCCGAGAGGGTCTGGGAAGACCTCCCTTCTAGGATCCTTGATACTTGAGATACTGCCCAAGTATAGGATACTCACCATAGAGGACACCGCGGAGCTGCCCGTAAACTCTTACAAAAACCTGGGTTACGACATAGTCCCATTCAAGGTGAGGTCCGCCTTGATGGAGGAAGGCTTGGAGATACCCTTCGACAAGGGCTTGAGGACAACTCTGAGGCTCGGGGATTCTTCCTTGATAATAGGCGAGATCAGGAGCAAGGAGGCAAAGGTTTTGTACGAAGCAATGAGGGTCGGGGCTATGAGCAACACTGTTGGCGGAACCATACACGCGGATAACCCTTACGGAGTCTTCGACAGGGTTGTGAACGACTTAGGAGTGCCAAGGGGGAGCTTCAAGGTTACTGACTTGATAATAGTTCAAAACCAGATAAAGAGCCCTACCGGTCTTGGGCGAATGAGGAGGGTGATAAGCGTTACCGAAGTCTTGAAAGACTGGGAGGACGAGCCCAAGTTCCAAGACTTGCTGGTCTACAACCCTGCAACAGACGCGTTAGAGCCGACCCCTGCGTTGCTGAACGGTCAAAGCCTAGTCCTGAATACCATATTGAAGCACACCACTGGTTACAAGGATTACAATCACGTGTTCAAAGACCTGCTATTAAGGGCGTGGGCGAAGCAGACCCACGTTCAGCTGGCACGGGACAACACTGACTTGTTAGAAGCTTCTTACGTCTTCAAAGCTAACATACTATTCACTAACTTGTTCGAGGAGTTAAAGCCTTTAGACTCTGAGAGGAATGAGAAGCTTTTCAAGGAGGAATACTCAGAGAAGCTTAAAGCACTCCTCTCTTCCAAGGTTGAAGAAGTGGAGGTAAGTTGAGATTAGAGAACATATACGAGTTAGGAAGAGCCGTACCTTTAAGGTTCTCCCTGGAATCCGTGGATGAAAAGCTAAGATTCATACTCTTCCCATACTCCGCTAAGGACGTGGTGCTAACAAGCTTCGCCTTGTTCTTCTTGCTCTCAGGGTTCGCTTACGTTTTCAGCTACTTCTCAACCTTCCTAACATACGCCTTTCTATATTTCGCGCTACTAGCCCTTGTGGTTAGTTACACTTACCCGGTACACATCAAGTATTTCCAAAGCATAAGGGATTACAACGAGGAAATGTTGAAAGCCATACTCCGACTTTCTGTTTTCGTAAGCTTGGACACCAGTTTGGAAGCGGCATTCTTCGAAACAGCGGATAAGTTGAGAGGAATTCTTGGCCGCCAGTTCAAGATAATAGTGAAGAAGCTTAAGACTAAGGAGAAGACCACGCTTGGCGAAGCCTTAGAGGAGTTCGTCCCTGTGTGGAACGAGGTTAACCCTGTCTTTGTCAAGAGCCTGAGGCTTTTGCAAACCGCCTCCTTGTCTCCAAAGAATGAAAGAGAAAAGATATTGGAGGAAACCACCGAAACCTTGCTGGTGAACTACACCACCCTTGGCAAGAGGTTCTCAGAGGAGTTAACCAACAACGCTAAGAAGCTCATCACAATAGGGGTGCTCTTCCCAATACTGTCCTTGATGCTTCTACCCATCCTTAGCATATTCATGCCCTACCTAGTTGAACCAACATTGTTAGCGTTCATATACACTGTGCTCTTCCCCACCCTCACCCTGCTCATGGCTCTCAACTTTTCAGCTAAGAGGATACAAATAGACACCATACACATAGAGGACTCAGAGCATTACACACCCACTCCTAAATGGGTGTACTTGGTCTCGGGTGGTGTGATGCTGATATTCTCAATACCCACAGTGCTTTACGTTAACTACGTGTTGAAAAACAATGTGACCGTGCTGGATTCTTTTACAGCGATGGTGATAGGGTGGGTGATGAGTTTTGGAGTGTTCCTTGGTTTAATGCTTTTCACCTCCATATACGCTCACAGGTACAAGAAACTCTGGACCGACGTTAGGGAAGTGGAGCAAGACCTTCCTCACTTGTTGCAGAGCTTCTCCACCTACCTCACGCTTAACATGTCAGTTGAGAACATCATACCCGCCGTCGTTGATGATTACGAAAGATTCGGCTTCGGAAACCATCCTGTGGTTAAGGCTTTTAAGAAGCTGAACCACTTGCTCCTAACAACTAAGGAGAACATATTTGAATTGGTCAAGAAGAGGTTGAAGAAGATACTTCCTTCTAAGAAGGTGACGGAGGTGATAACCCAGATAGTTTCTTTCAGCGAGATAAGCGAGGAGAGTTCTGCTAGGGTTGCCAAGATGATAAGGAAGCAGACCTTGTCCCTGTACAAGCTGGATGACTACATCAAAACATTGCTGGCTGACAGCGTTGGTTTGATAAACATAACTACTTTGATGATGGCGCCCCTCCTAACCGCTTCAGCTGTTGTTATGAGCGTGGGCATAGTTAAGTCGTTAGTCTTTATAGGGCAACAGTTAGAAGTGCTCGCTAAGATATTCGGGTTCAGCGAGGGATTCAGCCTCAACATCGTAAATATTCAAACCATAGTCCCTCCTGTGCTGATAGAGGTGATAGTTGGGTTTTACCTGTTAGAAACAATACTCGTACTTTCCTTGTTCGCCACCAACATAAACATAGGGAATGACAAGTACCAATTAGCACGCTCAGTCAAGGAAAACCTTTCAGGCTTCTACATATATACCCTAATCCTGTTCGGCGGATACTTCTTCATAGTTAAAGTAATGTTCCAAGGACTCTTAGGAACATGACTTTTTTAACCTATTATTTTAAGAAAGATTTAAATAGTATTGATGCCAGTGGAAACAACAATCCCTTTAAGAGAGAGGTGAGCCTTCATGGTGAGGAGTAGGAAAGGAACCGAGCAACCAATAGAGATATTCGTAGCGTTATTCGTAATATTAGCGGTAGCGTTGGTGTTGTTAAAACTCTTTCAAGGGCAGATAAGCCAGAAGCAGAAAGAACTCACAAAGTTCGAGCAAGAGCAAAAACTCCAGGACTCTCTGGCCAGCGCTAGGCAGTATTGCAACCAGAAATGCACCGAAGTCGCGAATGATGGTTGCTCGCTAACGAGCAGGGCGAGTTTCTGCGTGGCTAAGATTAAGAAGTTCATAGACTTAAACGCCAACGGGGCTAACGACTACGACACCACTTTCTTCCCCGGACTGCTAGTGTGCGAGGACGGGATATACTGCCACAGGCTTGTTTCCTGTACTTGTAACTTGAACCTGGACTTCAAGGGTTGCGTGTCCACTCTTTGCAGTTTCTGGGCGAACCAAGGATTCTCCTCTGCGGAAGCAACGGCTAAGCTCAGGCAACTCCTCAACCCTGGAAGTTGCCCTGAGGGATACACCAACGAAGATTCATGGTACAAGATGGCTAATGACTCAGGACTGCTTAGCTGCCCATGAATCATTCCTAACTAAAAATTGGAAGAAACCGCGTGGATATGGATATCTGTAGTATCTATTATTGTAGGGGTTGGCGTCCTAGCCCAATTGTGGGGCAAGAGCCAAGGATTTAAAGAGGAGCAAGCCCTGAAAAGCGCTGTTGCCAAGCTTGAAAAGAATTGCAGATTCCTGTGCAACAGCGCAGATGACACCTTAGTAAAGGCGTCAGTAGTCATCCCCGCCGCCACCATCCTTTACGGCTCGGGAGAGAAGCTCTGCTTCAAAAGAGAAGGCTCTCTTAGCTGCGCTTCTTGCAACTGCAACGTTACGCAGGGATTATTGCTGAACCTCACGGGCAGCTTTGCAGAGAAACACTTCAGGCTTCACGAGTACAAGTGTTCCCTCTTGAAGAACGCCGAGAGGTTGGAGGTGGAATGCCTTGGATAAAGGAAACATAGCAGGAGCCTTGCTAGTAGCTCTTCTGATAATAATCAGCGGAGTGGTTTACACAGTAACTGTTAAGACTAACGTGTTGCAAGGAAGCGATGTTAGCGACCCTCAAAAGATAATAACTGAGACTAAGATAGGGGTTGAGGACTTGGTTATTAAAGGGGTTGAAACAGCGGCTGGCAACGGTTACTCCAACGCTACTAAGGCTTGGTATTGTAACAAGCCATTGATACCAACGCCTGAAGAAGCGAAGTCTCTCATAACGAGGTATATTCAAGACAACATGGTGGACTTGCAGCAAGCCTTACAAGATGAAGGAGTCCTTCTCAGCAATCCCTCTGTCACCTTGCGGGAAGAATTCGCTGGAAACCTTGACCCTGAAAAGATTGAAGTCCTTATCAAGGAGCTGAACCTCACAATTAACGACTCTGGCACATTGCAGAGATACAACCTCTCAAACCAGTACTTGTTAAGGTCAAGGTTCTGGTACATGTATCAAAAACTCTCTGATTGGATGAGCCAGTGCAACGCCGGCAACGTCACCAACCAGCTGGCAGATTTGATGAAGAGAAAGACGTGCAAGTTTGCCCAGTGCGGGTGCGGCACCTCAATGGTTAGCGAAGACGCCATCGCTGGGAGGATTGAGAGGCACGGGTTGAAGGAAGAGGAAGTAAAATCCTTGATAGAACAATCAATAAACTCTCTGAACAACTTGATGAGGAACGGTTCTTCCTGCAGCGATTCCTCAGGCTCGGTGCAAGGAATAAGCTGCGAGGCCGTGGTGAAGCAACTCGTGGTTGAGAACGAGCCGTACGTGAGAGTCCAAGCTGGTTGCTACGGCGACACAGACGTTGCAGAGCTGGGAACATCAGAGCTTATTCTTGAGTGGGGCGACGAGTCCACAACGATTCCGCCTGACGGCTGCCCCTCCTCCCCCCCGCGCTACTCTCCTCCAGTAGACACAAGTATAAGCAACCAAGGACCTGAGCCGAAGGATAACGACGTGCCAAGATTCGGGAGAGACAGGGTGACCACTGGAGTGATGGTGATTGACAAGAAAGCTGCAGCTCTCTACGAGGTTCGCTGCACAGACACAGGAGCGGGCGCTTACCAACCTTTAACCGTCACTCTCGAGTTAAGGTTTAACTTGGAGAACGAGTGCGACTTCCCAGAACCGAGTAGCTTGACATCAGTTTCCACCCCGCCAGAGTGCGTGATAGGCGGGGGTAACCAAGTCCCTTTGGGCTGCAAAGAATTTTGCGAGCAACAAGGGGGAAAGTGTTCTGAGTGCATGTACACCGGCCCTGAGCTTCCGAGCTACAACTTTGCAGAGCACTGCAGGCCTAAGCAGTGCCCTGGGAGCAATGGCTGCCCCTCAGGCATTTGCAACGAGGCAACAGGGGAGTGCCAGTACCCGTCAGGGGGCTCCTGCACCAAGGGGTCTTGTGGCTTGAGAGGGGAGTGCAGGAATGGTTACTGCAGAGTCACCGAGCCTTACTTCTGCTGCGAAGGCTCTAAGTGTCGTGACGGCAATAACTGTTGCAACGGGGTGTGCACCTCAGAGGAATGCCCCTCCGCTACTCAGTGATTCAGGATGAGTTTGTTAAACAACGTTGTGAGCGCTGTGCTACTGGCCGCTTTGTTCATCATAGCAGGCACCGCTTTGTTCAGCGAGGTGTCAAGGCAAGGATTGGAAAAAGCGGAGTCAAAGCAGTTATTCTTCAGGGCTGACAGGGAGGAAACAAACCTTAACGCATTGCTACAAGCAGAAGAGCCCGAGAGCGGGTTGCCCATGAGTGTTATGCTCGGAAAGGCTTTGATGTCTAGAGGGAGGCTGGTCAACTACGGCGACAAGTCTATAAACGTGACTAAGCATTTCAAAGAGTTACTTGACTACTCCTACGGCGAGGGAAACTATTACTTCGAACTCAGCGTGCCTTTCATATTGTTAAACCTGAACTTTGTCATTGACGGCTCTGGGAGCTTGGCTGAGGAGAGAGAAGCTCTGAGGGAAGTGCTTCCCCGAATCATAAACCTTTCGAGAAGCCTTCTCCCAGAAGAAGGAAAGGTGGTTAGCCACGTGTTTATTCTTAGCGATGAAAACCTTTGCAGCACTTATCAAGAACTTGACCGCGCCATTCCCTGGTTCAGCTGCCGCAGCATAGGTTTCAAAGAATTGTATGAAGTTCCTGAGCCTTTGTGGGATAACATCAGCCCTCCAAGCTTTGGATACGCTTCCTTTCAGGAATGGAACGAGTCAAGACACTTCTTGCAAGCGGAAGAGTTCTTCTCAGCGGACTGGGCGGCTGGCAGCGCTTACGCATCTTACACTTATTTCAGCAATCCTTTGCTTAATTCAGTGCCTGGGTTGAACATAATATTCCCTATTAGCGACGAGTTATCCACCAGTTCCATAGCGAGCAGTTGCTTCACCAGCAGGGATGATGAATACTCCTTGGTGTGTTCTCTCTGCGAGGACTCCTGCACCAATGGAGACGCCGTTGCCAGGTCCCACAGAATAGTTCGCAACGCGATATCCTTGTTTCAAAAAACCTTGGATATCGTGAATCCTATATACTCGTTTGAATGCGACCTGAACTATAGCTGGATAGTGGACAGGTACACTCCTGGGAATCGCTGGGGAAGCCCCAGCCCTACTTGGTGCGAGTCTCCCAACTGCGCTGGTTGTAGCGGTGCGAGGCCTAACGCTTGCTACCAACCAAATTGTAACATCCATGTACAATCCCAAATGGAGGAGTTAGCAAGGGCTACTCACGGAGTGGCGCTAAATCTCGGGGGGAACTTGAACGCTTTAGAATCCAAACTGAGAGAAGCGCTCCAAAGGAACATGGAAGATAACAAGTACCTGATAACCATTGGAGCGCGAAAAGAGGACGAGTCGAGATACTCCGCGCTTAGACGAATACCCCTTCCCAACAACTTCTTCGCCACGGCAAAGCTATGGGTTTACGAGGAGAGAACATGATTGCTGGAAAAAGAGGCGCCACGCCTGAAACAGTGATTATGTGGGGAGGCGTCCTTTTGGCAGCGATAATACTCTTCACTTGGGGTGTTAAGAATTTCTATCCTTACTACGTTGCTTCTGACAAGGCAGACCATGACTTGGACAACCTCTACTTGAAGGTTTTAAACGCTTGTAACGCGTATTACTATAAGTCGAAGTACAATCCAGTAACCGAGGAGGGCTTTCTTGTTATCAATGACACCTTGGCCTGCATACACTTAAAGGGGTTTAAAAGGTGCAGGGTGCTGCTATGCCCTACCAGGACAAGCGTTAATCTCTCGTTGAGATCCTTAACGGTGGTGAACGTGGTGAAAGATGAGAACGGCCAATACTTTTTCACATCGGAATAAGAAAGGAATATACTCGGTAATAACTTCCTTCTTCTTCGTCTTAGTAATGATAGCGGTTTCTCTAGGAGTTATTCTTTACGGCAATGTTGTGCTCGCGCAACACCACAAGGTTAATGAGGAGTTAGGAAGATACTTGTTGGTCAAAAGCGCTAAGGACAGGGTTTTCTTCTGCCTTGGAAAAACAGTTCTGGAAGAACGGCTCATAACTAGGGAGCTGAGCAACCCTTCCTGCTTGAACGTTGAAAACATAAGCTACTCCATACAGCGCTTCGCAATTCACAATTGCACCGCGCGAACCTGGAACTTCTCCCGTCCCGACGCAGAGGAGTCCTTTCCTTACCTCGCAACGATAATCGGCGTGGATGGTAAGAGGTGTCTTGGAAAACTAGTAATATATTTATATGAGTGAACCCTTTTTTTCTTTATCTTGAAATGATTAAAAATTAGCAAAGATTTAAATAGGTGCTTGATAAAGTTTGTTTTAAACGCTTGATAAGGTGTTTGGGAAGTGGCGAGGAGGAGAGAGGTAAGCACGGACGCTTTTTCAAAAGCGCTCTTGCTGGCGATGTGGATTGCGCTATTCTCAACCGTGCCTTACCTTAAAAGCAGCGGCCAAGCAATAGGCGCTAACGAAAAACTCTACCTCTCACACGTGTCCGGCGACCTAACTCAAGGAGGCACTTTAAGGATTGCCGTTATGATTAACAACACTCAAAACCTTTACGGAGTGTCATTCAATCTCTTATTCGATGCCTCTGTCTTAAGGTATAAGAGGTACGACAAGACATCCTCCTTCCTTGCTAATTCCAACGTTTTCAACAAGAGCTTCGCGAACAACAACGTCTCCATAAACCAGATAAAAGGAGGGAACGTGAGCGGGGAGCAAGGCTCTGGAAGGCTGCTCTTCATAGACTTCGACGTGTTACAGACGAAGGATAACACCACTATAAGACTTTACCCCGCGGTCCTTGTGAGGAACAAGCCTTTAGGATTCGACCAAATAGCCGTTCAACCTTTATTCATCTCTTCTCAAACCACGCCTCCTCCGACTTCTTGCACCTTGGGAACTGCTTCTTTCTCCAAGGGCGAAGCCGCCCCAGGGGAAGCAGTGACGCTTAGAGTCAACGGTTCCAACTGCAACGGCCAATCAGTGAACTTCACGATTAAAGAGCACGACTCCAACAACCCTGAAAAAAGGAGAACCTAACAAAGCTTTAGAGTTTTTTGTAGAAGCTAAAAACCTTCAGTTAGAAGCTAATGAAACGGAAGAACTGTCTATTTCTTACAGAAACATTGCAAACATATATTACGATAAAGGAAATCTTGATACGGCCGAACTTTACGCATTAAAAGCCTTAAAAATTGGTGAAAATTTGGGATTTCCTGATAAAATTGAAATTGCAGCAAGTCTTTTGTCTGAAATTTATTCTGATAAAAACAATTCTGACAAAGCGTTTAAATATCTGAAATTACACATCAAAATGAAAGACTCTTCTCAAAGTGTGGATAATCAAAAGGCTGTAATTCGGCAAAAATATAAGTTTTCTTACGAAAAACAAGCTGCGGCAGATAGCATAAAAACAGTTGAAAAAAACAAAGTGAAGGATGCGCAATTATTGGCTCAGAAAGCAGAAAACAAACAGCAAAAACAACTTTCTTTCTTTTTATACGGAGGTTTATTACTTGTTACATTGTTTGGTGTTTTTATTCTAAATCGTTTTAGGATATCACAAAAACAAAAAGTTATAATTCAAAAACAAAA
>CAZTPT010000006.1:0-12625 GCA_964615705.1 uncultured Methanosarcinales archaeon | reverse complement strand
GACTTGTTTCGCACCGCTTATATAAAATTTTTGCTTGAAAAAGCGTGCTTAATGGGAAGAACTCCCGATAAACGCTTGGTTGAAAGGGGAAAGGTTTAAATAGGTGCTGGGAAGAGGTGCTTGGTGGAGGGAGTTTAAGTGAGGAGAGATGCCCAGGTGCTTGCACTGACAATCATCGCGTTGGCGAGCTTGGCCTCTGCAAGCGCGGCGCCGGACCACGTAATTGCCAACTCTGCTGATTGGAGGGACGTGTACTCCACAGTTCTCTACGCGAACATCCTAGGCGTTCCTAACAACTTCTTAACCAGCAGCAGGCACTCAACCTTGCTGTTATACTCCATACCTCTAACCAAGCAGTATCTGCAAGTAATCAGTTCTAAGAGGAACCCTTTTATCGTGGGTTACGAGGACGTTCTCAAGAACAGGGGTTACGAGGAGGCGGAGGAGTTAGTATTTGAAAACGTGAACTTGGAACTGGCAAAGCTGTTAGAGGACGTGCACAAGTTCATAATAGTGGATGATTCCTACGGGTACAACGCTTTGTCAGCCGCTCCTTACGCCGTCCTCACAAAGAGTTACGTGTTGTTCGCTGACTCCCTGAACATTGACGAAGTTGCTAGGTTCTTGGACGAGCGAGGGGTGGAGAGCTTGATAATATTTGGCAGGGTGGACAGAGATGTCAGGAACGCCTTGGCAAAGTACAACCCCGAAGTCATTAATGCGGGGGACCGGTTCGACAACAACATAGCGATGGTGAGGAAATACCTCGAGGTTAAGAAGACCAAGCAAGCAGTCCTCACGAACGGGGAGTTCATAGAGGCGAGCATCATGTCAGGGGCCGACCCCGTGATATTCATCGGCAGGGTGAACGTTCCTGAAAAGGTGAAGAAGTTCATACAAGAGTCGGACATAGACGTGGGAGTTTTGATAGGGAACGAATTGATAGGAGCTGCCACTTTCATCAGGAGGCAGGTGGGGATAAGCGTTTTTGTGAAGTTCGCCCAGGGTGCTAGGAGGCCGACAGGGCCCATATCCAAGGTGGAGGACCTGGACAGGTTTCCCATGCCGAGGTATGACTTGGACTTGAGCATTGAATCCGTTGTTTACAACAGGGCTACCGGATTGTTAGAAGTTACTTACAGCAACAACGTGGACTTGGCTGCGTTCTTCAAGTCCACCATAACTGTTAAGCTTCCGAACGGCGAGCAGTTCACCCTTGGGGACAAGGAGCCAGTGTTCATTGACGGGGACGACTTGAAAACCATCACCTACCCAGCAACTATTGAGCAAGGCGACGTCAACGTGTCTGTGTTCACCATTTACGGAGAAGCCCCTGGGAGTTTAGAAAACACCGCTCAAGGAGAATTCGCGTTGGAGTTCGTGGAGGTGAATGACAGGTCAGCTGTTAACATAACCGGCTTGGAGTACGACTCCAAGGCTCAGAAGTTCTACGTATACTTGAAAAACGTCGGCCCTGTCAGGGCTTACGCTGACGTGGAGATAGTGGCCTTGATGGTGAACGAGGAATCCACCATCGTCGGCGGTGAGGAGGTTGTAGAGTTGAAGCCTGGCGAGGAGGGAAGGGTGCCTGTGAGCGTGGAGTTGAGCCCTGAAGACATAGCTGATAACGAGATAGTGAAGGTTAAGGCGAGGTTTGGTGAGAGGAAGCTCGCCTTGATAAAGGAGGCGAGCGCGGAATTCGCGTTCAAAGAGGTGAAGAAGGCCAACTACTCTTACTACTTGCTCGCAGCAGTGATAATCCTCTTAATAATCGTGGCGTTGAAGAAGAGGAAGCGTTCCGAGGGGAACGCTCCTTCTCAGCGCCTGAGCAATTCTCGCTAGAAGGCCTTGTCTTTAGCAAACAGCTCCGTTGTTCCGGTGGGGCGCACGCTTACTCGTTGAACTTCGTTGAACTCATTTGTTCAAGAATGATTCTTCCTGAGCGTTGAGCAGGGATTGGTACAAGCTGTCAAGCGTTCTCATCTGCTCTGGCGTCATCACTTTCAGAGTGTTGGAGCGCTGAGAACCGTACACGGGCTCGGCGCCTGGCCTCAAAAGGTTAACCTTCACCCCGCTTGGGTTGGGAATTCCCGCGTCGGTGTCGTATAATTCTAGGTATTGCTCTACCGTTCTTCCGTCCCCGTCCGTGTCGTAGAACCTCACTTCCGGGCCGAAAAGGGCTCCTCTCTCTAAGGGGGAGAGGTGGATGGTTAAGCTCTTCGGAACGCCTTTGTTGAAGACCTGGTTTGCCTTATTCAGCGTTGCTTGTTCAGACCCGCCGCTGCAACCAGAGAGGGAGTAAACAAGCGTCATCAACGCTAGTGGTTTAACAATTTTCATAAAAACACCCCCTAACTTTTACCACCGAGTAGTAATAACCACCATTTAAATTTTTCGGTTTTCGTCAGAGATAGCTATGAGAAAGAAGTGGAAAAAGTCATAAAAAGACGGGTTGAAAAAACTTTGAGGGGAAATGAGGGGTGCGAGGAACTTCTTTTCACCAGCCCTTCGCCATGGTTGAATGGTCGAGAAAGTTTAGCTGGGGAACGGGGTCGGGGGCTAGATAGGACTTGTTTTGAGAGTTTAAACCTCTTCTAACACTAATTCGCGTTGCTCTCGATTGTACACAAACTCGAAGCTTAGCGTGAACGCCACCTTCTCGTCCTCGTATTGGAAGAGTATCACTTCTATCTTCTCGCTTTGACTGGGAAGGATTGCTGTGAGGGACCTTGGCGGGGTGGGTGGTAAGGGCTTGCTTCCTTGCTTGATCCTTTTCCTCGTCATTTCTCTCAAACCTCTGTTCCTGCTTTCCCTTTAAGCGTTTGCAGCGTTTCGCCTCCTTCCAGCGTTCGCGCTCTTGGCGCGGTCTTCCTTTTCCGCCAACTGTTTTGATGAAGGGCCAGCCGCCGCGGCCATTCTCAAGGTGTGGGTTGGGGTTGATATGGGGTAGGGGAGGGAGGTTGGAGAGAAGTAACCCGCGGCGGCTGGCCCCATCAACGCGATGCGCGGCTCGCATCAACTGGCGAAGCGGTTTCGATGCGAGGAGCCGATGCGAGGAGCCGCTGTTAGTCAAGGCGAGCGTGAGGCCCAACCCGTACTTCCCTCGCTGAAGAGCTTGCCTCTCGTCCCAGTTATTCCTACTCCTTGGTTTCACCTCTTCTTCTCGCTGAACTTGAACTTGAGCGGCGGCCTCCTCAACTCTTGAAGCCACATCAAGCCTATCCTCATCATGTTCTTGTTAAATTTCTCGCTCAACTTGTAAGTCTTCTTGTACATGTCATAATCTATCAAGCCCATAGTCTTCATAGGGGTGAGTATCCTGTCGTAAAACTGCCTCTTGTTGTAGCTAATCCTCTCCCTCTTCTTCACCGGGAACACTGTTTCCTCGGTCTCCACCAAGGTGCCCTCGTGGATAGCGGTTGCGAACAAACTCATCTCCGTCTTCCCCATCTCTCCATCCTTTTGCTTCATCTGCTCAACCAGCAGCTTCGCCACGATGACTTGCTGCTTCGTAGCAAATATTATTTCGAATATGTTCTCCGGGAGGTTGTACTGGTCAAACAGGATAACCATAATATCCGCTAAAAATAACATAACTAGTATATAAATATTTCGTTTTGTATAGGTTTTTGTATACTGATTATGAGTTTTTCAAGCGATTCTGGAAGGTGTTTAGCAATAAATAAGTAAAAAAATAAGTATTAAAATAAGTAAAATTTATATAGTGGGTTAAGCAGAAGTCTTAGAGGAAGGAAAAGGAGCGAAGCGTAGAAGAAAGGATTGAGAAACGAAGGAAAAGAAGGAAAAACAAAGGAAGAAATATGAGATGGAGATAAGGAGAAAGCTCTACACCAGGGGAAGCTCGTACGAGACAACCATACCAAAGCCGTTGCTCTTCCCCTTAAACCTTGAGAAGAAGCACGACGTAGTGTTCAGCTACGACCCTGAAAGAAAGGCGTGGTACATCCGCTTCGAGGAATCCCAAAATAGCGAGAAGAAAAAGGAGAAGAAAGAAGCGGAGAGGAAGAAAGCGAGGAGGGGGGAGGGTTGAGAGCCAGCAACCTGTACAACGTGCTCTTGATGTCAGCCATGATGCTGGTGCTAGGAGCATTACTAGTCTTCATAGCCATGCAGAGCTATAAAGGGATAACTGGCAGGGTGGTGACCACGGTGAACGTGACAGGAGCCAAGATAGTGCCTTGCAACTTCACCCTCCGACAAGGGTTCAACCTTGCCTCGTTCCCCTGCGTCACGGACTACTACGAGATAGAGCAAGCCTTTGAAAACGTGACAGGGCTGGTAGCGGTTTTCGGCTACGACAAGAACGACCAAGACCACTGGAAGGTTTACAACCCCAACCTTCCAGAATGGGTGGTGCAAGACCTCAGCTACCTTGAAAAGAAGAAAGGGTACTGGGTGTTGATGAACTCCTCCTCCCAGTTCTACCTCTCAGGCCCGTTGTCAGCAACAACGAACATCCACTTATCCCAAGGATACAACCTGGTAGGCTACCCTAGCAGCACGGAGAAGAGCGTGGAGGAAGCCCTTCAAAGCATTAACGGGAGCTACACCAAAGTGGTAGGGTTCAACAACACCGCCAAGCAATACCTTGTATACGTCCCGGGAGCCAACAACACCTTGCTAAACATAACCCCCTACCGCGGCTACTGGATCAACATGAGCCAGCAAGGAGTATGGGTGGTGAACAGGTGAGCAAGCCCGACGCTTTAACCAGGAAGGCGAAGAACGAGTCGGCTTGGCAAGTGCTCCTAGCAACGCTGCTCCTAGCAACGCTGCTACCAATCAAGGAAGTCAACGCGTACCCCCCACTCTCAATGGAGTTGTACGGCAAAGCGTTCTCCTTCAACCAAAACGCCTCTAAAGGAAGCCTGATAGAAGTGCTAGACCAATCTAACAATGTGTGCGGCTCGTTCAAAACAGTGGCTGAAGGGGTGTACGGCCTTGTTAGTTGCAACGGGGACGACCCAGAAACGCCTCTTGACGAAGGAGCAAGCCCCGGCGAGGTCTTAAGGTTCAGGATTAACAACGAGCCAGCTCAGCCGTGGCAAGAAGTAAGGTTTCAAAGCGGGGCGTTCTTAGAAGTGAACATCTCCATACCAGTGCCTGTGTGCGGAGACGCGCACTGCGACTTCAAGTTCGAAAACAGCTTCACCTGCCCGGAGGACTGCGTGGCGGGGAACGGGACAGGAACAGGGAACGCAACCACAAACCAGACAGCAGGGGGAGGCGCCCAAGCAGGCGGCGCGGGGGGAGGAGCAGGCGGCGCAGGCGGGACAGGCGGCGCGGGGGGAGGAGGAGCAGGAGGGGGAGGCGCCCTGGGAGCGTTCCTCAAAGGAGGGGCGTTGCAGCCGTGCAGGGAGAAATGGGTGTGCGGGAACTGGTCGGAGTGCAGCGTTGAAGGATTGAGGACTAGGAACTGCACTGACGAGAACATGTGCGGGACCACCAAGCAGAAGCCCGCCACGGTTGAGGAGTGCGTCTACTTGCCGACTTGCTTTGACAACGTGACCAACGGCTTGGAGACGGACGTGGACTGCGGAGGGAACTGCGACCCCTGCGAGCTAGGGAAGAGGTGCTTGACTCACCAAGACTGCGCGAGCAAGTACTGCGTGAACAACGTGTGCAGAGAGTTATCCTGCGACAACGCTACTATTTACTGCTTTGACGGGTTGAAGGACTGCGGGGAGGAAGGGATAGACTGCGGAGGCCCTTGCAAGCCCTGCCCTGTGGAGGAGAAGCCGTTAAGGATAGGGCTGCCGGTGTGCGAGAAGGACATAAACCCTTTGAACAATCAAGCGATATTGTTCTTCATAGCGGTGTTCCTAGCAATCCTTTGGAAGTGGCACCGCACCCACGAAAAGGTTGAGGAGTTAGAACTGGCGAGGAAGAACGGCTCTTTGAAAGAGCTGGACGCGTTGAAGAAGGAATTCTCAGAGAAGAGGAGGTTCTGGTTGTTCACCGCAATAATCACTGCGTTAAGCATAATCATATACCTTTACTACTACTTCTTCATCCTCTGCGAAACTGAGTACAAGTATGTGTGGTGGTTGTTGTTCCTCGTCCTAGGCTTCCCTTTGCTCATCCACTACGGCTTGAAGAGGTATGAGTACAGGGAGGAGGAGAAGATTAGGAAGCTGGAAGAATTAACAGACGCCCATTACCGACAGGTCTCGAAGCTGATAGAGCTCCTGAACGCAGAGTTGGAAGACTTAGAAAAGGAGATAGCGGGGAAGATAGCCGAGCTCAGGAAGGACCCCTATTTGAAGGAGACCTTGAAAGCGTTCCCGGAACTTGACACCGTTTACAAGGACTTGGTGAAGCTGTACCTCGCCTACCACGAGCAGAAAAACCCTTACAGGGTTGAGAAGGAGTTGTGCGACAACCTCTACGCGTTGGAGTCAAACCCGTTGTTCAAAGAGCTTTCCGAGAAGCACCCCTTAGCAGGAACGGTTTACAACCTGTTAAGGCTTTTGTACGAGCAGTACGCCAAGAAGCAGGAGTTGTACGACGAGTTGGACGCTTTGGAGCAGGAGGCTTCTTCAGGGGGAGCTGGCGAGGAAGTTGGAAGAGAAGAGGAAAACGCACACAATCAATGACTGACTAAAATAACAACAATAATTTAAATGATTTTCATTATTTAAAATACAGATATTACTGAAATAGTAAAAGTTATTTAAAATAGAAAAATATTTATATTATTTAAGTGATTAGTTGGGGAGGTGCACCCGTGAAGTGACTGCGAGGGAAGACTACGAGAGAGAAGGCGCCGCAAAGTGACTAAGAAGAGAGTCAACATAGGGATAGAGGAAGAAGTGCACACCAAAGCCAAAGTAATATCTGTTCTGAAAGGGGTAACCCTCAACGAGTACCTGGAAGAAGCAATCCGGGAAAAGGTTGAAAGGGAAAAGAGCATTCTCAACAAGATAAAGAGATGACCAGAGAAGATGCTCGTAAGAACAGAGGCACACGGCAATGGTGTGCGCGGAGAGTGTAGCGAGCAAAGCCGTGCTTCAACGGTTCAAGCCATTACAACGCTAGTCGTGGTAGCGTTGCTCGTTCTAATCAAGGAAGCGGCAGCCCTAGCAGTAGTAGTAAACGCGCCTGAAAAGGTGTACGCCGGAGAAACCGCAGTCATAGAAGTACAACTCCTCGGAAACCAGTCAAACCTCTCCGTGACAATTTACAAGGACGGAGAAATAGTAGCCAACACCACTCGTTACGAATGGGTTACTAGCAAGAACGACTCAGGAAGCCACTTGTTCAGAGCAGTGGTTAACGGAAGTGAAAGCTACGAAGAAGAATTCGTAGTGGAGGTGTTGAGGAAGCAAGGCAAAGTCGTCATAACGCAACCAGGAGGGGAATCTATCAGAGACTCGGAAATCACCATAAAAGCGGAGACCAGCTTCAACGCTGAAGCTTGCAACTACTCCCTAGACGACTACGAGGGAAGGCTTAACAACGTGGGAGGGGAATGGTTCAAAACAATTCTTTTAAACAAGGACGGGATATACAACCTAACGGTTAGCTGCGAAGGGGAAGAGAACGCTAGCGCCAACAAGATATTCATACTAGACACCACACCCCCACAAATAGTGAGGAAGGAGCCGAACGGCAGCTTCTCAGGAAACCCTGTGCGGTTAGAGGTGGAGACGAACGAGAACGCTATCTGCAGGTACGGCGAGGAGCGAAAGCCTTACGCAGAGTTAAGCAATGCTTTCTCAGAAACAGGCGGGACGATTCACAAGCAAGTGTTAAGAATCAAGGAGGAAGGAGAAGCAACGTACTACGTGGCGTGCGCGGACCGGCTTGGGAACGCGATGAAAGAAGCGGAAGAGCTAAGCTTCCACGTGAACCTCGCCCCCTACGCTAGGATAAAGCTGGAAGGGCCTTACAAGAAGTCAGACATACTCAGGCCGGGAACTTACCAAGTCAAGGTGGAGGTGAGCGAGCCAGTCGTTTACGCCAAGCTAAGCTACGAGTTCAGCAACGAGAGGAAGCGAGTGGAAGTCCCGTTGGAAGGGGAGGGAGAGTTATGGGAAGGATTCATAACCATACCTGAAGACGCACCTGACGACGTGGGAAACTTCTACTTCGAAGCAGAAGACCTCACAGGGCTGGCGGGGAGGGACGTGGTGGAGGGGAAGATGTTCATAATAGACACTCAGCCCCCCTCGCTCGTGGACAGCTTCCAAGCAGGGATGGACGGCTTGGACGTGAAGCTTGAATGGTACTACTCAGGGGAAGACGCGGACACCTTCTACGTTTACAGGGACACCAGTCCAGGGGTGGACGAGTTGGACAAGTACGCAGAAACGCCCAACCCTGAATTCACTGACAGGGACGTCTTGATAGGGAGGACTTACTATTACAGGGTCGCTGCTGTGGACAAGGCAGGCAACGTCGGGCCGCTGAGCAAGGAGCGGAAGGTGTTGGTGGAGCCTGGAGCGGAGGAGGACTTCGTAAGCCCTGAAGCGGTGTTGAAGCTGAACGAGACTGAGAAGATACTTGAAAGGTACTTGATGGACGTTAACCTCGCTGTTCAAAGGCTTGGCTCTGAGAAGGACAGGGCTGCGAGGGATGTGATTCAAGCGTTAAGCCTTGAAGGAGAAGCGCGAAGCGCGAAGAGCAAGATAGAAGCGTGGATTAAAGAGGTGGAGAAGTTAAAAGTGTTAGGGTTGAAGCCGGAGGAAGTGGAGAAAAGGGTTAAGGTGTTCTTGGAAGGAGCAGACTCTGAACTGGCAAGGGTTGCGAGCGACGTGGAAGTAGTTGCTAGTTCCAGGGAGGAGCAAGCGTTGCTAGAGGAAGACTTAGAAGAACTCGCCAACGAAGCAGTAGCGGGGCTTAAGCTGAGCAAGGAGGAAAAAGAAGCATACCTTGAGAGGAGCAAGGAGTTGCAAGCAAGCGTCAAGGTGTCCAGCGAGGCAATCATTGCGAGGGTGAGCTATCTTGGAAGAGTGAAGGCGGAAGAGGTAAGCTTGGTGAAGAAGAAGATTATAAGCGAGTCCCCCCTCAGAGAAGCAGTCATAGTGGAGAAGATACCTAAAAGCGTGGCTGCCACTGTTGAAGAGTTAGGCTTCAGCGAGAAGCCAAAAGTGCTGAGGAGGGACCCCGTGGTGAAGTTTGAAGAGTTGGACCTCACCAGCAAGGAGTACGCCTACTGGGTTTGGAAGAGCGCGGAGTTAACCGCTTTGAAAGACGCGAAGACAGTGGTGTTGGAGAAACCAGTCCTTAATAACTTAGTAACAGCCAACGTCGCCAAGGAAGTGGCGAGTCCCCAGGAAGGAGTTGCCAGAAAGTTGCCGTTGCTCCTAGGACTGGTGATGCTTGCAGGGTTGTTCATCTACTACCTAAACGTGAAGGGCTCCAACGAGAGGGTAATAATCCACCCCTACCACTTCCCCCAGTTCCAACCATTAAGCATCATCCAAAAACGCTTGCTAACGAGTAACGCTGCGCGGAAGCCTGCGAAACCACGGATTCCTAAGAGGGAGGATGCAGGGAGAAAGGCGAGCCCCCAAGTTTACGAAAAGCTGAGAAAAGCTCACAACTTGATAGAAAGCGTGAGGTACGAGGAGGCTTTAACCATTTACAAAGCCTTATTAGAAGGGCTGAGGAAAGAGGAGAAGAGGATAAGCCCTGAAGAGAGGAAGAAGCTGGAGGCGCACCTGGAATCCTTATACTCGAAACTGTTGCTAGCAAGCCACGTTAAAAGGGCTCACAAAGCGGTGGACGCTCGCAACTTGGAAGCGTTGAAGGAGTCACTGGCAGGGATGAAGAAGCACTACTCAAAGCTGAGGTTTGAGTCAGAACTCGCCAGGCATGTCAGGGAGAACTATTCTTACTTCTTGCTCATAAAGAACTCGCTGGAGAGAGAAGAGTTCTTCAAGAAGGTTAGCGAAGAGGAAGGGTAAAAGTTTAAAAAAAGAGTGTTATAACTAATGGCCGTTATGCCAAGCAACATCTTAGAGGAATCTTTAGGGAGCCTGAGAGTGTTAAACCCTGTGCTTAACAAGTTAGTGGCTGCCACAGTAATAATACTAGTAGGTTTCGCTGTGGGGAAACTCTTAGGGAAGCTCGTTAAGAGGATGCTTCACGAGTTAAGAGTGGATAAAACATTTCAAGAAGCAACCAAGTGGAACTTCTCTGTTGAGAACTTCCTCGCGGGGTTCGCCTCTTACTTCACCTACTTCGTAGCAGCGATAATGGGTTTGGACAAGTTGGGAGTTACGTCCACAGTTCTAAACGTAGTTGCGGGAGTGGTGATGCTGATAATACTGGTTTCACTCCTGCTCGCAATCAAGGACTTCATCCCAAACGTTGTGGCTGGTTGGATTATAAACGCTAAGAAAGAGATAAAGAAAGGGGTTAAGGTGAAGGTTAGAGGAGTGGAGGGGTTCATTCAAGAAGTAAACCTTTTAGAAACCAAGATAGTAACGAGGAAAGGGGACTTGATATTGATACCTAACTCTGTATTCTTGAAACAAGAAACAGTGCTTAAGAAGCAACGCCTTGTTAAAAAGAAATAGTTTTGAAACCAGACTTAAACAAATTTTTCACGAGTTCTCAACTATTTCAGCTTCTAACTGCTCCAGCAACCCCATCACCGCCCAGAGCTGGGTCTTAACAAAGGAAGGCAGGTTAACATCGCTGGATATCTCTTCCAACTCGCTTATAGACCTGTTTATTATTAATGAGAGTTTTTCAGAAGACTTGAGCTCCTCTATCAAGGATTCGAGTTTCTGGCACAGGTTCCTCGGCACTGCCTCGTCGGAAACTATTTGTTCCAACGCTTCCACCACGTTGTTCAAGGCTTCCACTTTCAATCACTCTATAGCCTTCATTATCTCTTTTTGGAGAGCGTCTAGTTTCTCCCTCATAGACTTCTCTTGGGACTCAAATGAGGAAACCCTCTTCTTCAGCAAGGACTGCTTCTCTTTCAACTCATTGGTCAAAGCATCCTTGGAAACGCTTATCATCACGTTCCCTACCACTTTGTACGCCTCCTTGCTACCCTCCAACTCTTTCAACGCTGACTCAACCTCTAATAACTGGGACTGCAAGACCTGCCTCTGCATAGTGAAGCTTTGAAGATTCTTCTCAATCATTTGAAGCTGCGCCAGCTTGTTCTGAACATCCTGAGAAACCTTGTTCGTCATTGCACCTCTCGCATCTCCTCATAGAGTTTCAGCGTCTTAGCGACAGAGTCCAGCGCGGCTCTGAAAGCGGTTGCGTCCTCCGCAACTATCTCAACCACCACGCAGTCATCCCCTCTCCTCATCTTCACCGAAGCCCGTTTGTGGCGGAATGACTCCACTTGCTTCCTCAAAAGAGAGGAGACGTTGCTCGGGTCTAGCTTGACGCGCAACGCTGCCTCAAACATCATCTTGCCTTCAGCTTTGTTATGGTGCTTCGCTCCTTGAATATTATCTTGGAGCCGCAGTATATGCATCGGACCTTCTTCTTAACCCTGTCAGAGCTTATAACCTTATTGCATTCAAAGCACTTGTACTGGCTCATCCTTCAGCCTCCACCACTCCGGGCATCTCTTCAACAGTTTTTATGGGAGCCACCTTTTCAACCTTGTAAGCCTTGCTGGTGAACGTTGAACGGCACTTGGAGCAAGTCCATATCCCGACCGCGACTCTCTTAGACTTGGGGTAATGGCAGTAGGGGCACTTGTAATGCTTCCTCTGCATGGAAACTATTTTTCCGTACCTCTCCCTCAGCCTGGCACCGTACCTAGCTCCGAAGCCTTTAGCAATGGTTTTTGAAGCCATGGAATCGGATTAATCCATGGCTCTTTATAAATTTAACTACTATTCACGGGTATTCATTGCTTTGCAAAACGAGAACGCATTACTTCACGTTGAAGGATAACTCCTCAACCTTCACAGGTATCTTCCTAGAACCAGGGGAAACCAGTTCTGCTTTTTCAATTCGCAAAACGGTTTCGCCTTTACCCTTCGCCTTGAAGGTGAGCTTAGCCACCACCCCTTCACCGCTCACCCCGCTAGACTTGCCTAGCAACACCGCTCCAACCTTCGCCACTCTCCCAGGCTTCGCCTCTGGACTAACAACGAAGGTTTGACCCCCCTTTGCGAGGAAGGTTCCTTCCTCTGCGGATTCAAAGTCTAGCTTGGACTGGTCGAACGCGACGTTGAACAAGTAGCCGTACACAGGTTCCTCTGATGAAACCTTAACTTCCACGACTACTTCCTCGCCGTACAGCGCTTCGCCTTTCAAGACAGGGGTAAGCGTCGCTTCTTCCACACGGGGCTGGGTGGTTCCATCCCCGCCTTGCGGGGAGGAGCAAGCAGCGAGTAAGAAAAGCACTGCTACCAACACAAGAGCGTTCTTCATACACCTCTCCCTTCCCATAACTGGTATAAAAAACTTTTCATTTCAAGAGGTGGTTAAGAGTTTTTGAGGAATGGGGCTGCCCGGATTTGAACCGGGGTCTTCTGGCCCCAAACCAGAAATGATAGGCCAAGCTACACCACAGCCCCTCAACGCTTGGTGTGAAACACCTGTTTTTAAAACTTCCGAAACAAAAATAAACCACTAACAAGTGGTTAAAAACGAAAGGTTTATAAAGTTTCTCACG
>CAZTPT010000005.1:0-14091 GCA_964615705.1 uncultured Methanosarcinales archaeon | reverse complement strand
GTTTACGGCCAGGACTACTCGGGTATCTAATCCGGTTCGCTCCCCTGGCTTTCGTCCCTCACCGTCAGATCCGTTCTGGCCAGATGCCTTCGCCATCGGTGGTCCTCCGTGGATTATAGCATTTTACCGCTCCCCACGGAATACCTCTGGCCCCTCCCGGTCTCAAGCCTCGCAGTCTCCTCTGCAGTCCGTTGGGTTAAGCCCAACGATTTCACAAAGGATTTACGAGGCCGGCTACGGACGCTTTAGGCCCAATAATCGCGATCGCCACTCGTGGCGCCGGTATTACCGCGGCGGCTGGCACCGGTCTTACCCACCACTTATTCGCCATTGTTTTTACCAATGGCAAAAGCCCACGCAATGCGTGAGCACTGGGAATCCCCCTATCACGCTTTCGCGCATTGTAGAGGTTTCGCGCCTGCTGCACCCCGTAGGGCTGGGACCAGTGTCTCAGGGTCCCTCTCCGGGCTACCACTCTCATGGCCCGTACCGATCTTCGGCTTGGTGGGCCGTTACCCCACCAACAACCTAATCGGCCGCCGGCCCATCCTTGGGCGTCGCCTTTCAGGGAAAGGCCATTCCAGGCGTTTTCCCCTATCAGGGTTTACACTCAGTTTCCCGAGATTATCCCTGACCCAAGGGCAGGTTACCGACGTGTTACTGAGCAGTTCGCCAGTGCCGCAAAGCGGCCCTTTGACTTGCATGGCTTAGTCGGATTCCCATAGCAGCGATCTCCCGCAGGATCAACGGGAATTGCGATTGTGCAAGGCTGTTCGGGTCACACTATTTGAATTGCCGGGTCTTCCACTCTCCTACCTTGTCAAGGCGTACACTAGATACGCCTTGGAAGCTAGCATGAACTAGCTGTTTTTTAATCAACGCCTCGCCCTCCACAGGAGGACTAGAATGGCACTTCTCAGCAGGTGTTTCATTCCTGCCAGCGGATTTAAACTGGTTAAATCCGCGTTTCTTGTGGAAAGAGAATTCTTTTATAAACTTTTTGGTAACTACGCGATGCTTGCTTCGAGTGAGGAGAGCGATTGTAAGGCTTCCTTGGCGGCCTTGACTCCCTTCTTCCCTGCCTTCACCACCGTCCTTATCTCCGCTCCTTTCTCTCCGAAGGTGTCTGGGGGGACGTGCATTATGGAGCAGTGAAGGGTTTCTGCTTTTAAGAGTATCTCCTTTAACCCTTGCTCGGTTCTCACCACGCTTTGCTCCACTTCTTGGATTCCCTTGGTGGCGATGCTTTCTTTCACCTTCTCTGCCACGAGGTACATGAACCTTTCCTTCTCTTCCTCTGCGAAGTCTTCTAAGAGGTCTTTCTTCGTCAAGGAACCAACCAACACGAACGACATTTTTTAACCACCTTAAAGTAGTAATAGATGAATTCATATTTAAATCTTTCGGTTTTTTAATCACTTTAAAGTGGTAAGAATTAAGGGATGGTTTATCCTGTTTTTCCTCTTCGCTTCCGCTTCTCCTTCTTCATGCGCTTGCGCTGCCACTTCCAGCGCATCTGCCCCTTCTTCTTCCAACGCCTAGAGCTTCTCTTCACGAAAAGAGCGAAAAGAGGGTTATTTAAAAAGGTTTTGACCACGCGCCATTCAAAGAAACCCCTTAACAGTGGTGAAAATAGAAACTTTTATTAAGGGGTTGTTGTTCGCTAACGAGAGAGGTGATGATTCGTGAAGGACATTTCGGAAGGGTTGTTTGAAGTGAAGAGCTTAACAGGAAGGATTGTTGAAGAGGAAGGAATCGCCAAACTCGTCACGGAGCAAGGAGATTACTCCCTCCCTAAGAGTTGCTTGGAGAGCTTAAGGGAAGGCGAGGAGAGAGTTATAGTGCCTTTAACCACCGGAGCAGGCGGAAGTTATTTAACCTTTACAAAGCTGGACAACGACGAGTACAAGGTCGAGGAGTACGTGGTTCCTCAAATGCCTTTCTAAGAAATCCTGAACTGCACGCTAACAGTGGCTGTGACCGGGACGGTTCCAGGAACCAGCTTGGTGGAAGGAACTCCGCTCTCAGCCATCATCAAATTGCCTGCGTAGTAAGGAGTAACCCTGAACTCAGACAAATCAACTTTCACAACGCTTCCAAGAGAAACGCCTAACGCGTCAGCCACTCCTTCAGCCTTTAAGCGAGCATTCCTCGCAGCCAAGGCTATAGCTTCCAAGCGGTGCTTCCTCATCGCTTCCTCTGACAAAGTGAACCTAGCGCTGTCCACCTCATTCACCCCTGCATTAACAGCGGCGTCCAACGCCTCCCCTGCCTTGGACAAGTCCTTCACAGATGCCTTGAAGGAGTGAACCGCGCGGTAACCCTTAAAAACACTCTTCCTAAGCTCAGGGTCGTATTCCTCCACCCTGGTCAAGGAGTAAGTCACGGACTCCACCGCCTCAGGCCCTAGCAAGCGGGACAACTCGTTGAAGGCCTTGTTGAACGCTTCCGCGTTATCCCTCGCTGCTTCTGAAGCAGTGCTTCTGAGCGTCTTCACGCTGAGGTAGAGCTCTGCCAGGTCTGGCTCTGCTTGCAACTCGGACGTCCCAGTAACGGTTAGCAAGTCCTCCCCGCCCTTCTTGGTAGAGGTTAAAGCGGTGATGGAGAGGGTTAAAGAAACCACTGCCACGATCGCTATTATCAAGACAAGGGTTTGAAGGTTTAAAGGTTGCTGCCTGGGCATTCCTAAAGGGTAATCGTTCTCATTTATAAAAGCTTTCCTTGCAAAGTCCTTAACGGGTGAAAACCTCTGAGCGGTATTTTTAAGAAGTCTCGCAATGGCAGAGGCCTAGACACCACTTCAACCGCTCCCTTCTTCACAGCCCTCACCACTCCCTCAACCGTCCTCCCAGCCTTTACCAAGCTGTAAGTGTAACCCATCAAGGACAAGTCGTGGACATCCCCGTTGCCTATTAATGGCAAGCCGTGCCTCTCAGCAAACCTCTTGGCCTTCTTGTTCCAGAAGGAGAAGAACTTGGCGTGGAAGAAGGTGTGCTCCACCGCGTCGAACAAGGACGCATGTGCCTCTAACTTCTCCTTTAAAGAATCCGCGAAGGGGAGGAAGGGGTGAGGCGCCACTATCAAGGAGTCCTTCCTCTTCAAGCGTTCAAGGTGTCTGAGCTTGGAAACCTGTTCAACTTCTCTCCTGGAAACGTTGTAGACCAAGACGTCCGCCCCTTCAAGTCGGAGCTCCACTCCTGGCACGAGGAGCACTCCTTTCTCCTCCGCAAGCCTCCGGTAACGCTTGGGGAAGTACAACTTGTTGTGAAGCGTTAGTGAGAGGGCGTTGAAGCCGAGAGAAACCGCTCTTTCCAACAAGTCCTCGAAGCTGTAAGGCAACTCGTCCTTGGGGTCGTCGCTACAGTGAAGGTGGAGGTCTGCTTTCAACATTTAAAAACACCTTGAGTGGGGATGACTTGATTCGAAGCGTGCAGGCGCACAACGCGAGTGATGACGAGGAGATGCGCTAAAGGCACAGGTAGGAGTAGAACGCCAAAAAAGCGCGTCTCAACCAAGTTGCTGGTCAACGACTTGCTTGAAAGCTGAGTAGGGCTGAGCGCCTACTAGTTTCACCCCGTTTATGAAGAACGTTGGCGTCCCGCTCACCCCGTATCTCTGGCCGTCTTGGACGTCTTTGTTAACCTCTGAAGCGGTTTCCTTGTTGTCCAGGCACGAGTTGAACTTGGAGGTGTCCAACCCTATTTCCTCGGCGTACCTCTTCAAGCTAGAGTCATCCAAAGCCCTCTGGTTTTGGAACAACTTGTCGTGGTACTCCCAGAACTTTCCTTGCTCGTCAGCGCACTCAGCAGCTATTGCAGCGTTCATAGCGTGTTGGTGGAAGCTCAACGGGAAGTCCCGGTAAACAAACCTTACCTTGCCAGTGTCTATGTACTCCTTTTTCAGCTGTGGGAAGGTTTGAGAGTGGAACCTGGCGCAGAAGGGGCATTGGAAGTCAGAGAACTCCACTATCGTCACCTTCGCGTCCTTAGAGCCTAGGAATGGGTCGTCGTCCGCGCTAACCTCCACTTTCCCCTCACCGCCAACTGGAGGGTTGTTGGCTTTCTGGGAAGGCTTGGCTTGTTGCAAATCCTTACTCGTTAGTGACTCCACAGAGCTGCGTAAATCGTTGACTTGAACAAGCAACGCAGCTATCAAGACTAGTTGGACTATCAAGGCTGGGAAAATCACCCTGTCCTTAGCGTTAAAACCCTTCCCTGACCTCCTCCTCGCCACTGTAAGAACACCTTTCTTTACTTCCTGGCCTTTTCAATCTTCCCTTTTAACAAGGCGTCTAGGGATTGGTCGTTTACCTTGATGACCTGCCACCTCACGCCTGGAATGTCACCTTTAGACCTCCCCATCTTCCCGCCTATGCACTCTATCAATACCTCGTCGTGCTCGTCTATGAGCTTGGAGGCTCCGTCTCCCGGGCAGAAAGCCGTGACTTGCTTGCCGTTCTTGATGAGTTGAACCCTGACGCATTTCCGCATGGCGGAGTTGGGCTGCTTGGCTTCTAACTGCACCTTTTCAAGAACTATCCCAGAGGCTTGGCTGGCACCTCCCAGAGGGTCTGCTTTCTTCTTCAACCCGAGAACTCTCTTGACGTACCACTTGCTAGACCACCTGCTCTTCTTCCGCCTCTTTACGAGCTTCTTAGCAGCGTTTATCCCTGATGACTTCTTACCCAATTCAAACCACCTTTATCTCTTTCAAGTCGAAGTAGTTCTTAACCACTCTTTCAAGCTCTCTCAAGTTTTGAGCCTTGCTCCCTATTATCAAGGCGTTGACCGAGCGGTCCTCACCTTTCAAGATGACCACTCCGTCCTTTTCCTCTGCGGAGCGAATCCTTAAAGGGTTTAAAAAGTTTACTATGAACTTCACCTTTTCAGGGGAGTACTCAACCACTTTAACCTTTTCCTTGAACAAGCGTTGAACCTTTTTAACCCTCTCCTTGTTCCTCCCCAGCGCTTTACTCAGCTCTCCTTCTTGAACCACGAACACCAACCTGTTTTTAAAGTAGAACGCGTCTTTAAGCCGCGCCCCAGTGATTTTCTCGAAGAGGTTCATCTTTTGAATGAGGTCGGAGTCGTACTTCATAAATCTTCACTTCTTCAACGCGAGAACGAGTATTGGGAATGGCTTCTTGCAAGCAACGCCTAACTCCTCGTTTGACAAGTCCAGCTTTTCAAGAGAGGCGCCTGTCAAGGAGGCGTAGTGCTTGAAGTCGTCCTCCACTCCTTCAGGGCAGTTGCTGGCTAGGAACACCTTGCTCACCTCGGACTTCCTCAACGCCTTCATCACCGAGTTCCTCCCTATTATCAGCCTTCCCTCATCCAACGCTTTCTTGAAGTTCTCCACTGCTATCCACCCCGCTTACTCTTAGAAGTTTTAGTAACCAAGCCCGGAAGGCCTGTCCCGACAGGGACTATCTGGTTTAACATGACGTTCTCAATGACTGAGTTAAGAGGGTCCACCTCGCCCACTAGGCTGGCGCTTATGAAGTGCTTGAGAGGGGTTTCGAAGGAAGCTCTTGCCAGGACTGAGGGCTTCTCCCTGACCACTCCGTAACGCGTTATTCCTAGGAGCCTGCCAGAGCTGCACATGATGTCAGCCACGAGCATTAAGTGCCTAACGTCAATGTTTATGCCTTGCGCCTCTATGACTTTTAAAACCTCGTTTATGATTGCTTGGCGGGCCGCTTCTATGCCTAGCACTGCTTCAACCTCGTACAAGTCGTTAGTCACTGTTCTTTCAGGGTCAACTTCGTCTATCTTCAACACGTCTTTCAAGTTGGAACCAGCTGTTATTATGACGTTCTCCCCGCCGCGCTTCACTATCAAGACCTGCGTGATTCCTTTAACCCCGCTTATGTAGAGGTTTTTCAACTTCTCCCTAAGCTTGTAAACCTCTACCGGGTTTTGCCCCTCACCCGGCCTGATTAGCAAGGAGTTCTTCTCAACCTCCACCTTCGCTTCCTTCACAGCTTTCTTCACTTTTTCCTGAACCGCTTTAATCGTTACCCTTCTCTGCGACATCTTGTTGGGCAAGAGTTCTATCTTCATAACCGACTCCGCCACGTTTATTGTTATCTCCTTCACGAAGTCTTTAAGCCTGGACTCCCTCACCCGCTCCGCGACTTCCTTAACCTTTTCAGCGTGCTCCTTCTTCAAGTATATCTCCATCATGCTCGTCTCTATGGACTTCCTCCCGTCCAGTATCTCTATAAGCCTCGGCAATCCTGTGGTGACGTTGAACTCCGCAACTCCTGCGAAGTGGAAAGTGTTAAGGGTCATCTGGGTTCCTGGCTCCCCTATGGACTCCGCGCTTATCAGGCCCACGCATTCCCCTGGCTCTGCCAAGGATTGTAGGTATTCTTCGCGGAGCTTTTCCAACGCCTTCCTCGCTTTAGAAGCTGGTTTTCCCTGCAAGGACTTCTTCGCTTCTTCAAGAATGGTTTTAGGAAGCTTTCCCTCGTACTCCTTGAACAAGTCGCTCATTCTAATACCTCTCTCAACAAGTCGTGAACGTTTATACGCCCCCCCTCGCTCTTGCTAACGTCTATCCCGTCCTCCCCGTAGTTGAACTGGATAATCCTTTTTGAAGCATCCCTCACGGTGAAGTCGTACTCCACTTTCAAGTCTTGCAAAGCGTTAGCCAACCTCCTGTACAGGTATCCTGACTTAGGGGTTCTTAGAGCGGTATCCATCAAGCTATCCCTCCCAGTCATCGCCATGAAGAACATTTCGTGAGGCTTCAAACCAGTCTTGAACCCGTTCTTAACGAACCCCCTCGGCTCAGGTCCGAGGTCGCCTTTCTTGAAGCAGCTCAGCGTCCTGTCCTTGTAACCCGTGCTTATCCTGCTCCCCCTAAGCGCTTGTTGGCCAACGCAAGCGGACATCTGGGCTATGTTGATTAAGTTCCCCCTCGCCCCCGACTTGACCATTATCATGGTGTTAGAGTCTTGAGGGGCTTCCTCAGCCACCACTTTCCCCGTCTCGTTCCTAGCGATGTTCAGCTTCTCCACTATCCTCAACTCCAAGGTTTCCAACTCGGTTCTTCCAGGCAGCGGCTCTAATTCTCCCTTCTCGTAAGCCTTTATCAATTCCTGCACTTCCCTCTCCGCCTCTTCTATTATCCTCCTCACTTTCTCCTCGGACTCGGGTTTCAAGTCTAGGTCTGACAAGCCAGTTGTGAATCCGTACTTTGTGAGGACTTCCAAGCCCAACTTGTATATCCTCCCCATTATGTTAAGAGCCTTCTCCGGCCCGTACTTCTTGTGAATCCTTCTGAGGAGCAACCCTGACCCGACTCCCAGGTTCTTCTTGTCCAGGTAGCCGGAAATCATCCTCCCGTTCTTAATCACCACTTCCTTGTCACCGCTGCCTGTTGAGAAGTTGAAGTCGTCTGGCATCACGCAGGAGAACACGTCCCTCCCGTCCACCACTTCCTTGTTGGGTAGTTTGGAGTAATCAGTTATCCCTATGCTTGCCAGCAAGTCTATAGCTTCCCTCCTGGAAAGCTTGAAGTCCTTGGTTAAGATGTAGTTACCTGATATTGCGTCCTGGTTGCTTCCTATAATGCTCAAGCCGTACCTAGGGCTTATCACCTGGGTTTGAACCTCCATTAACAACTCCGCTTCAATCCTGGCTTCCTCTGTCTGGGGTATGTGGAGGTTCATCTCGTCCCCGTCGAAGTCGGCGTTGTAAGGAGCGCACACCGCCGGGTTAAGCCTTAACGTCAACCCTGGCAACACCTTCACCTTGTGGCACATCATGCTCATCCTGTGAAGGCTGGGCTGCCTGTTGAACAATGCTATGTCCCCGTCTAACAAGTGCCTCTCAACGATGAACCCTGGCTCTATCTCTTCAAGTAACTGCTCCTTCGTCTCCTCAGTCACTTTTTTACGCCTACCGTCCGGCCTGACTATGTAATTAGCCCCCGGGTACTTCTTAGAGCCGCGCTTCACGAATTCCTTCAAGTAGTCAATGTTCCACTCAGTTACTCGCTCAGGAACTGTGAGCTTCATAGCCATTATCAACGGCACGCCCACCTCGTCTATAGCTAGCAACGGGTCCGGGCTTATAACCGTTCTGGCGGAGAAGTTAGTCCTCTTACCCGCTAAGTTGTGCCTTATGCGTCCCTCCTTGCTCTTTATGCGCTCGGTCAAGGTCTTCAAGGGCTGGCCTGAGCGGTGCCTGGCTGGCGGTAGTTGGGAGACGTTGTTGTCGAAGAACGTGGTTATGTGGTATTGTAACAGGTCCCACAAGTCTTCTATGATTATCTCCGGGGCGCCGGCGTTTATGTTCTCAAACAATCTCTGGTTAATCCTCACTATGTCTCCTAGCTTGTGTGTTAAGTCGTCCTCGCTCCTCTCACCGCTCTCAAGCGTGATGGAAGGCCTCATAGTGACTGGGGGTATTGGGAAGACTGTTAGCACCATCCACTCCGGCCTCGCAACAGCGGGGTTTATGCCGAAGACGTACAAGTCGTCGTCCGTGATTCTCTCAAGCCGAGCCCTTATCTCTATCGGGGAGAGCCTTTTCTCATCTTCCAAGAATGTGGTGGGTTTCTCCAGCTTCACCTTTTTCTGAGACTCCTTGCAGTGAGGGCACTTAGTAATGGTTTTGAGGGAGGCTATTACTTCTTTAACCTTCTTCCTCCGCTCCTCCTCGCCGTACTTCTCGCTTATGGATTCTAACTCCTCTTTGTACTTGTTAATGTTCGCTTCTGGTATGAGTATTCGGCCGCAACCCCTGCAAGTGCTTCTCAGCAAGTCAAGGATTACAGGGACGAATTTCAAGTGAAGCACTGGCCGTGCAAGCTCGATGTAGCCGAAGTGTCCCAAGCACTCCTTTAACCTGCCTCCGCAGGTCTTGCACTTCAAACCCGGGTCGATGACTCCCATGCGGACGTCCATCAAGCCTCCGTCAACAGGGTATCCTTCCTGGTCGTAGAGCTCCGGCGTTACTATCTTGGCAGCTGCCATGTCCTTGATGAACTTAGGGCTCATCAACCCGAACATTATCTTGTCAACCACTTTGTAAGCCATTGGTTCCTGCATCTTTCAAAACCTCTCAGTACTTGCTTTTAAGCTTTAACTTGGGGTAGAGAGTCATTGACTTCAACTCGTCCAGCAATAGCTTGAACGCGTAGCTGACCTCCACGTTGTTCACCTCTGCGTTGTCGCCGCACACGGGGCAGTAGTTCTTATCCCTTTTAGAGTCGTATATTGCTATCAAGCCGCACTCCTCGCACACCGGGACTAGTGTCTTGTCCGAGTCAAACCTCTCCTTCAACACTAAGGAGGCGCCGTGTGCGACGAAGGTGTCCTTCTCCATCTCTCCCAGCCTGAGCCCTCCTTCCTTGGAGCGGCCCTCCGTGGGTTGCCTTGTGAGTAATTGTATGGGGCCCCTCGCCCTGGAGTGTATCTTGTTAGCTACCATGTGCTTCAGCTTCAAGTAGTACATGTTCCCTATGAATATGCGTACCTTGAACTTCTCTCCGGTGCTTCCGGAGTACATAGTTTCCGTCCCGTCTTCCCTGAATCCGAGTTTTAAGAGTTCCAGCCTTAACTCCTTCTCACCTTCTCCTTCAAAGATTGTCCCGTCTATGAGCCTACCGCTCAACGCTCCAACCTTTCCTCCTAGGCACTCTATCAAGTGACTTATAGTCATCCTGGAGGGTATTCCGTGAGGGCTGAATATGATGTCCGGCTTCACGCCAGAACTGGTGAAAGGCACGTCCGCTTCTGATAGCAAGATGCTCACCACTCCTTTCTGCCCGTGCCTCGAGGTGAACTTGTCCCCTATCTCCGGCACTCTCAAGTCCCTCAACCGCACCTCTACCAACTTGTTCCCCTCGTCGTTCTCGGTTATGATTACGAAGTCCACCACGCCTTTCTCGCCGTGCTTTAAAGCAACGGAGGACTCCCTCCTAGCACTCATTGCGAGGTTGTAGTCTTCAAAGCTTGAGAGGAACCTTGGAGGACTGGTCTTCCCTATGATAACGTCTCCCTCCTCAACCCTCGCCTCAGGGTAGATTATCCCGTCTTCTTCCAAGAAGCGGTAGTCGTGCTCGCTCCTGTAACCCTTCACGTCCTTGTCCGGTATTGAGATTTCGTCTATCAACCCTCCTGAGTAGCGAAGCTCCTCGCTAATCATAGGCCTGAAGTAGGTGCTCCTCCCTAGCCCTCGGTCCACCGAGCCCTTGTTGAGTATCACGGCGTCTTCCATGTTGTACCCCTTGTAAGCCATGACAGCTACCACTACGTTCTGCCCGTTTGGGTGCTTGTCAAAGCTGAGTATGTCATGGGTGATGGTTGAAACTATTGGCTTTTGAGGGTAGTGTAAGAGGTTGACGTCCATGTCCAGCCGGGTGTAGAAGTTGGACGCGTAGAACCCTATGGCTTGCTTCTGGTTCTTGGAGCCTTGGGTGAGCCTAACGCCGTGGTTGAAGTTTCCGTACGGGACGAGCGAGGTCGCTATCCCTACTATGTCTACCGGGGACACTTCTAAGTGTGTGTGTTCCTCTGTTAACTCGTCCTCTGAAAAGGCTATGAGAGCGTTTTCTTCCTCCGCCGCGTCCAAGTACTCTATCACTCCTTGCTTGACTAGGTCCCACCAGGACAGTTCTCCCTTGTCTAGTTTTTCCAAGTGCTCCTCTGTGAGCAAGGACTTCCCGTCCTTCACCACTATGAGTGGCCTGCACACCCTTCCCTTGCAAGTTTCCAAGTATACGTTGTCGTTCTCCTCGTCGAGCATCACGTTCAGGAATGGTGAGAGCTTCCCGCTCCGCCTCTCCTTCCGCAGCCCTTTGACAAAGGCCTCTGCGTCCTCCACCGTCCCGACGAACTTGTTGTTTATGAACACGTCTGTCATTTTTTAAGCCCTCAACTTATCGGTTTCAATCCATGCTTCTTGGCAACCTTTAACGCTTCAGCTTCGTCCAGCTCTGGGGAAACGCTTGCCAGCAAGGCGAGGTTCTTCCTCAACCCTATGTTGGTGCCTTCAGGAGTTTCGCTCGGGCAAAGCCTGCCTAGGTGGGTGGGGTGCAGCGCTCTCGCTTCAAAGTTTTCCTGAGTGGTTGACAACGGGCTCACCACTCTTTGAAGGTGTGACTGTGTTTGCAAGAAGTTCATCCTCTCAATCCTCTGACTCACCCCCTTCCTCCCCCCCACCCAGTTACCGGTTGCCATGGAGCTGTATATGCGCTGGGTTAGGAGCTTCTCTCTTATAATCACTTTCAAGGTTGGGAACTTCCCCCTCTTCACTATCCTTTGGAAGTTGTAGAGCAAGTCCCCTATCAACACTTTCAGGTTAACCCTTAACAAGTCTGCTAACAAGTCTCCTGACATCTTGAGGCGCTTGTTCATGTAGTGGTCCTTGTCATCAACGCTGGTCCTTCCTTCCAGTGCTGACACGTACTTCTTCAGCATCTTGCAAAGGTTGTACGCCTTCCACAACCTGTCCTCCCGAGTGACGCCGACGTTTGGCAGCAAGTACTTGTCCAGTATCTCCCTCATGCGTTCAAGCCTTACCTCTCTCGCCTGGGTTATGCCTATGCGTTTAGCGATGTAGTCCACAGCATCATCCTCGCTCTTAACGTCGGCGAAGTCGTACAGGTTTATTAACAACTCCGGGTTGGCGCCTAGGCCGGTGAAGCGGACTATGTCTTGGTCCTTGACCAGTCCTAAAGCCTTTATCACTATTATTAAGGGTATGTTCCTCACACGAGTAAAGGTTAAGTAGAAAACTCCGTCGCTCCCCTTCTCTAACTGGTGGGGTATCTTGTAGGAGCCCCTTTCTGAGAATAACTTGCCAATCATCCCGTTAGGGGTTTTGTCAACTATGAACCTGTTAGAAGCTAAGTCTTCTATCTTGACGAGTACTTTCTCAGTCCCGTTTATTATGAAGTAGCTCCCAGGGTCGTCAGGGTCTTCCCCTCGCTTGACGAGTTCCTCCCTGGACAAGCCGTTGAGGTGGCAGTACTTGGACTTCAGCATTATCGGCAAGCTCCCGACTTGGGTTTTGAAGGATTCTCTCTGAACCCCGTTTATGTGAGCGCTTATCTCCATCCAGATAGGGGCTGAGTAGGAGAGCTTCCTAATCCTCGCCTCCGCGGGGTATATCACTCTTTTAGAACCGTCCGCCTCGGTGATTTCAGGCCTGGTAACCCACACCTTTTCCAGTCTTATCTTGAACTCGTCCACGTTTACAGGTATGATTGTTGGCTCTATCTCCCTGTTCTCGTCCAAGATTGCTTGAAGCTCCTTGTCAACGAAGTTGTTAAAGGATTCTATGTCCGCCTTTATTATAGAGTTGTCCCTGAAGTAGCTGTTCAGCAGCGTTTTAGACCTATTCATCCACAACCCACCTGTAAAACCTTGTCTCCCCAGCTGTGAGGCTCTTCCTCTTTATAACTATCACGTCCCCCACCTCGGGGTCTAAGTGCCTTATGGCAGGGTCAGTGATTAGTATCTTGGGCATTTCCTGGACGCCTGCGTGGTATCTTTCCAGGAACGCTTTCTTCTCCTTCTCGGACAGCTTCTCGTGCTTCGGCACCAATACGTGCCTCAAAGGCTCCTTAGCTGTTTTCTTCGCCACCTTGCCAAACTCCTCTTTTGAATGGGCCGGACGGGATTTGAACCCGCGACACCGCGGTTGCCTCCAATTGTTAAAAGCCGCGTGCTCTGTTACCCAGCCACAGGCCTCCAGGCTGAGCTACCGGCCCTTGGAAACGCCCTGGCCGGGATTTGAACCCGGGTCGAAGCCTTTCCACTCCAGTGGATCGACAGGGCTTCATGATAGTCCAGACTACACCACCAGGGCTTGAACGCTTCGTAAACCTGACTGGTAATGATTAGCAACTCCGAGCCAGAAACACCCCTCATTTTAAGCCAGCAACGCACCTTTCACTACACCGTTTTTTTCCAAGCGTGAAGATAGCTCCTGGAATCAGGGTCTCTTTATAAACGTTACGGTTTTTCATCATACTCTCCCCCTCACCGTTCTAGAGAAGTTTCTTCGGTGGAAAGCGGCCACCCTGTTAACAAAGGTCACTGTTTCCTTGTAGAAGGGTATCCCGTTGAAGCGCTTAACAGCTGCCAAGCCCGCGTTGTGAGCAGCCACGCCTTCCCAAGCGTTGCCCTTCCTCGACCTCGTGTTCTTAGCGAGGTCTCTGCACGCCCACATAGTCGCTTCTCTGTAGTGGAAGCGCTTGTCAGGGATGTCCCTCTCAGGTTTTAAGACGAGCCTCTTGTTGCGAGAGCCGGGAACGTAGTTCTTGAACACCATCACGGACAATTCCTCCCTGTACTTGTCGTACAATCCCTGAACCTCTCCCAGCAAGGAGTAATACTCTTTTTGAAGGCTTCGGTAACGCTTAAAAGCCCTCAACACTTTGAACTCCCACGACTCGTTAGAGACGTAAGTGTTGGGAGGCATAGGCCCCTCCGAGTGTGAGAAGTCGCTGTAATAAGACTCCGCGGAGGCGAGGAGTGCTTCAAGCCTTTCGTGCTCGTTAAGAACTCTTTTCCTCCTCGCGTTGAACCTCGCGTTGTTGGAAACGTACAAAGGGTAGTCCCAGAAGCCCAGCCTTGCCTCTTCGCGGCGAAGCTCGTCCACGACGCCTCTCAACTCGTTGACCAGGCTCCTCGCTTTTAAGTAATAGCGCGGGAGGTAGGGGTTCATATCCTGCGACGCGGAGTAAGGCATTATCTGGAACGGCCCGGCCGCGCCTACTGGTGATATAAGCTTGGAAGGCCTGGCGAACAAGCTCTCAGCGTACAACACCCCCATAACTATTAACTCGTCCAAAGGGTGAACCTTCTCGTTCTCCTCCACGCCTTCCCTGATGAGAGGGGCGAACCTCTTAATCCTCTGAGCGTCTCGCGGGTAGTAAGAAGCCAGCCTTTCCAAGGAGTAACTCCGCCGCTCCGCGGGGACGAACTCTACCTCTTCAACAATGACCGGCACCTTTTCAACCACGGCTCCTGGTTGGCGGAAGCCTTCTGAGAGGAGAAGCGCCGCCGCCCACGGGAGAGATTTCAAAAAGTCGCGCCTGTTAATCATCATCCCGGAAGGGTTAAATAAG
>CAZTPT010000004.1:0-14429 GCA_964615705.1 uncultured Methanosarcinales archaeon | reverse complement strand
GTGACGCCACTGCAATTATCCCAGGCGCCGATGAGTTGAGCCGCCATGCTGAAGATTTCCGTCGCCGTAATAATTCCGACAACCTGGCCATTGTCGAGCACCGGAAATTGGCTTTTACCATCCTCCTGGCCTGCACGCATACAGTGTTCCATGGTGTCTGACGCCTCAATCGTGGCTGGATTGCGCACCATAATATCCTTAACTTTGAGTTTGTTGGTAAAGTAGCTGAATTCATAATTATCCTGCGTGCGAGCCACATTTTCCGCCGCACGCAGGCAGTGAGCACGGGTCAACAATCCGCGCAAGGCACCATCCTCAACCACGGGTATGGCGCGTACGCTTTGCGCTGAAAATATTCGATAGGCCTCAGCCAGCAGCATGTCACCTTCTATTGTTGTTGGGCCGGGTCTCATCCAGTTATGTACAATCATCTATGTTACCTCGCTAAAAACTATACACCTGCGGAAGCCGATCGCTTATAAAGAGAAATGAATTCAGCGACAGCCGCGCGGGCAAATTCCTCAGAATAGAGGTGCAAATCAAACGTCTTGATTGCATCCGGATTATTCAGCTTCAGCTTGAGCCGCTGGACAAATGCAGCATCTGCCTGCGGATCATAGTTCTGCCGTCCTGTCTGATCCAGTGACGACCAGCCCTGTAGCGGAATCATAAAAGTAAATGGCCCGGTGCATTGGTTGAGTCGTTCCGCAATGACGTCTGCAGCCTGGCGCAACTCATCGGCATTGCTACGCACCTGGATGCGCAGTGCATCCTGCACATACTGTGACCTGTCCTTCGTCTCATGTAATTTATCCGCCCGTCCGCCATAGCTCAACATATCGAGTCCGCAAGGTGCCAGGATCATGGGAATGCCACGTCTGACGGCGGCCATGAGGCGATCCGGTCCTGGGTCGCGGTTGCCGCCAAACAGGTTTTCAATGACACCACCTATACAGATATCCATGACGCCGTCAAAGATGCCGTCAGCGATCATTTCTTCCATCGCCCGGTCACCTTTACCCTGAGCATGACACACTACGGGTATAAACCCTTCCTTTTCAAGCATACCGACGGCCGCCTGGACTGCCATCTCGGCAAAGCTGAACCCTGTTATGGCGATCACCGGTTGCGCAAATTTAAAATCCGTTCCCTGGCCCATTTCCACCATACCGCAGATTGCACCTACCGCATTGGTGATTTGAACCTTCAATAAAGGATTCATCTTGACAACGTCCAGCACGGTATGATGCATGGTGATATCGTGTGTACCGACATATTGATCGATATAGCGGGGATGAGCGGCCATCGGTGACGCCATCACTTTGGGCATACCAAAAGGAAGGCGCTTCATGACGCTGGTTGCGACCAGGGTAGCCGTCCCGCCACCAACCCCGAATAAGCCATGGACTTTGCCAGCCTGCAGTAATTCATCCACGATGAGCGCTGCACCTTTGATCTGGTTGGCGGTTGCCCGGGCCCGATCAGAGCGGTAATACTCGCGCACGGTGGCGATATCCAGCCCCCCTCGCGTAAGTGGGGAGGTCTCCCTCGTTGGTGCGCCACTCTTCCTTGTCGTAAGTCCTTGATATCCAGTCATCCCCGAGCAAGAGCTTCTGGTTCAAAGCGTACCAAGCAAGTGCTAGGAATAAAACCGCTAGCGCAACCCTCAACCCTTCACTCCTTCCCCCGCTCTTCCTCAACCCTTAACACCTCCCTCTAGGAAAGGCACTTCCACGAAGAATATGGAGCTCGCCAGCACCACTGTGTAGAACAACAACCACAGCGACAAGGGGAGGAACCTCCGAGTCCTTTCAAAATCCCCGCTAACCCCTGCCTCGTACAACGCGTAGATGCTTGCGGTGAAGGTCAAGGCAGCGGTTGCCAGGTTCCACTTAACGTTTCCCAAGCCGGTCTTGCTCTTCACCTTCTTAGTCCTGACGAAGCCCGCGTAGTTCTTGAGCAACGCGTTAATAGCTGCCTTGACGTATATGAACAAGCTGTTGGTGAGCAAGGAGTATTGGAGCAACGCGTCCCTCAACCTCGCCTTCACCCCGCTCACCCTGTTAGACACGGAGAGGTGTATCATGAGCAATCCGAGGAAGACGTTGACGTAGAGGAAGACTAAGACGTAGTCAGAGAGCCAGGTGTGATGTGTTTCCAAGTTAAACGTTAAGGCTAGCAAGGGCACGGTTATGAATACTAGGGACACCACTCCTATGAGCCACCAACCAAGCGCGAGGAAGGAGTGGATCTTCTGCTTCAAGGAGAGGTTTCCGAGGAGTATCTTTAACCAGTTCTCCCGCAGGATTGCGAGGTTCCCGTTAGACCACCTGTACTGTTGGGAGGAGTAAGCGGAGAAGTCCTTCGGGGAGTAACCGTTGGCTAACACTTTGGAGACGTACGCTCCCTTGTACCCCTTGTCGTTCATCCTGAGCCCGAGGTCTATGTCCTCCGTGGCTGTGTAGTAGGAGAACCCGTTCACCTCTTCAAACGCCTTTCTACGAATAACCGCGTTGGTTCCGCAGAAAACAGTGGCTCCGTCCTTGTCCCGAGCGTTGCACATCGCTTGGAAGAACAAGTTAGTGCCTAGCTTCACTGCTCTCTCCAAAGCGGTGTCCTCGTTCAAGAAGTGCTGGGGGGTTTGCACGAACGCCACTTTCTCGTCTGAGAAGTGGTTCATGGTTTCTAACAAGATGCTCGGGTGAGGGGCTTGGTCGGAGTCCAGGACGAGGAAGAACTCTTCCGAGACGTGGCGCTTCACCGCGTTGTTAACGTTTCCCGCCTTGTAACCAGCCCTGTCATCCCTGCGCACAAGCTTGCAGCCGTGCCTAGAAGCCAACGCTTCAACTTCTCGCTTCCTCTCAGCGTTGTCCGAGTCGTCCAGCAAGAACAACCTAGTACCGCCGGGCCACTTAACCTTCCTGCACGCCTTTACGGTGCGCTCCACCAAGGCTTTCGGCTCGTTATAAACAGGTATCAGTATAGCCACCCTCTTAGACTTCTTCCCCTTCAACTCCTTCGGAGCAGGCCTCGGCTTGTCGTTAAGCAACACGTAGACGAAGTACGCGCCGAAGAGGAGTGAGAACGCCTCCGCGGGGAATATGAGGATAGTCAAGGGGTACTTCGTGAAGGAGTTCACCGGGAACTGCCAAGGCGTGGTGAAGTGTATCAAGCTGTTGGACAAGTAGTAAACGAGCAGCGCTAGGGATAACGCTCCGAACAACGAGTATATCGCTTTCTTCTTCCTTGAATGACTCTTTATAACCAGCACTGAGAAAACACCTCTAAACCTTTAAAACCCTCACCCCGACCATCCACACACTAGTCATTAAGAGCATCATTGCGAAGCCTAAAGCGGTTGGGAACAACGGGTTGCTCACCAGCCTGGCAAGCTTCTCGGAGAACTCTGAAGCCTTAACAACGCTCCCTGTCACGAAGTTCTTCGGTTCTTCCTTGACGTAGAAGCTCCTGTCCTTCACCTGGAAGGTTTTCTCCAACCCGTTCCTCCTCTTCAAAGTTATGCTCTTCAAAGAGTAAGTCGCTCCTTCCTCGTCAGCCTGTATAGTCCCTTTCCAAGTCCCGTACTTCTCAAACCCTTCCTCTAAGCCAAGCGCTACCTTGAAGGAGTCCCCCTTGCTGCTTTCAAAGCTGGTTATGACTTCGGCGACGCCTTCCTTGTCCACCGCGTCCAGGGAGACGGTAACCACGCCTCCCTTCTCAACCACTTCCTCGCTTAACACGTAGTAAACCAGGAAGAACTCTTTCTCAATGGAAGGAGCTGCGTCCCCCGTGACGAAGAAAGCCCTGTTCTTCACAGGTTCTATCTTAGGAAACTCCGGCCCCGTCCATATTATTACGAATTCTAACCTGTACTCTCCTTCCTGCAAGCCTGTGAGCTCTGCCATCCAGGAGCCGTACTCGCTGCTCCCCTCGAACAAGGACAACCCTTTCTTCAACACCTCGCCGTCAGGCTTCCTAATAACTGCTTCCACCTTCTTCACGCCTGCGTCAAAGTTCTTAGCGTCCAGCCTTAGCAATTGCGACTCGGTCTTCTTCAACACGTCTTTCTCGAACACCACGTACACCAGCTCTGAGGACGCGTTGAACCCTTCGTCTCTGCGGGAGTACTTGTCCTTCTTTTTCTCACCCTCGTCCTTGAAAGGGACGAACCTGTAATGAGCCCTTTCATCTGTGAAGTTGAAAACAACCACTCTTCCTGAGGGTAGAATTCCTTTCAACCTTACCAAGTAGTTGTTCCCGAAGGGGAGGTTTGTCAAGTTGTTAAACCACTCTGTCACCGCGCCAATCCTTTTAGGTATCAATGAGTGGTTCAAAGCGTTGGCAAAGCTTGGGGAGGTGCTGGTGTAAGCGGTGAGCGTTTCGAACTCGTAAGCCTCGTTGTTCACCATCACGTGGAGGGCTGTGTCCGCAGATCCTTGAACGTCCACACCTCCGTTGGTGGAGGTGAAGAAAGGGTTCACCACGAACTTCACCGCCACGTTCCACGAGAAAGTTTTGTTACCAACCACTGCCTTCACCTCCACCACTCGCTCGTTGCTAGTGAACAACGGCCCAGGAACCCATTCAAACCAGTAACCCTTGCCCTCCACGCTTAACGAGTCGTTGCCTAGGAACCATTCAGAGCTGGCGTTGGAATCGTTCAACACGAACAACACCTTGTCAGTCTCGAACGCTTCCAATTCTTGAACTCCTTGCAAAGCCACCACTTCCCCTGGGGAGTTGCAAGACGCGTTCCTCTCCATCACCACCAATACCTCAGACTCCTCGCTCGAGGAGGCGTTAACGGTCAGGTTAAGGGCTGCGCGGTAACAATTCTTTGAAAGGGTTAAGGAGTAGTTGCCGGTTTCCAAGTTCAGGGTTAGCGGGGTTGCGCCTTGAAGGGTGGAGTTCACGTACAGCTCGGCTCCTTCCGGGACTGAGTATATCAGCATAGCGGCTGAGGTTGAAATGCTTAACAACAACGCTGTAACGAGTAAGGGGTAAGCCGGCTTCACGACGCGCCCCCCGTTCCTTCCCTCCAAGTGTACTTCTTGTTCAGGGTGAAGTTCGCCGCGAACATCACGGTTATCGCTGCGAGGTTCCAAGCCAGGAGCAACTCTTCTCCTAGCAAGGAGGTTAGCACCCAGAGTATGGAGACCGTTCCTGCCAGGGTGGATATGCTTAAGAGTTGGAACCTTAACAGCTTCTTCTTAAAAGCGAGTTCTCCCTCGCCTTTAAACGTGAAAGCGTTGTTCAAGAAGAAGTTTGAGAGTATGGCTGCCTCGGTAGCTATTATCGAGGCTAACAAGTAGTGAAAAAGCTTGGACAAGGAGTAGAGCAACGCGGTGTTCACAACGACGCCTATGCCTCCGACTGCTCCGAAGCTGGCGAATTGCTTGAACAACTTCTTATCTAAAAACACTTCTTGAACCCCCTTTATTTTGAAGCAGAAAACAACTCCTTGAACCGTTTAACCCTGACCCTTAACAACACCTTGAACCCCTCAGCCACGTCTCTGAAGCCGAGCTTGCTAACCCCTTCCCTCCTTTGAGAAAAAGCTATCGGCACCTCCTTCACCTTCCCTTTAACTGACAAAACCCTTTCGAGCAGCACTGCTTGGAAGGAGTAACCCTTGCTCTCCAATCCTTCAAACCCTGCTCTTTCAAGCACGGACGCTTTGATAGCTCTGAAGCCGCCGGTGCAGTCTCGCACCCCTCTCACTCCGAGCAACGCCTTCACCGCCAGGTTGGCCGCCTTGCTTACCAGTCTGCGGCGCATCCCCCAATCCTTGGGAGTGCTCCCGCCCGGGACGTACCTCGAGCCTATCACGAAGTCGCTCCCAGCAACCACTTCCGCTATCAGTCTAGGAACGTCGTTGGGGTTGTGGGAGAAGTCCGCGTCCATCTCCAACACTATGTCAGCTTTGAACGAGTGAACAGCTTCCTTGAACCCTGCTATGTAAGCAGCGCCTAACCCTTCCTTCTCCTCCCTGTGCAGCAAGTGAATCCTCTCGTTCTTCCCAGCAGCTTCTAACACTAAGGACCCCGTGCCGTCGGGAGAGTTGTCATCCACCACTAAGATGTGCACTTCTTCATCGAGCGGAGCCGTCTTCCTCAACACTTCTTCAAGCATTGCCTCTATGTTCCCCGCCTCGTTGAAGGTGGGCATGACTATGAACGCTTTCAACTTATTCCTCATCTTCTTCACTCCGGTATAAAGTTTGAAGGGTTAACGACCATGCTCGCATTCCTACTCAAGGAGCCGTCCCTCACCCAGCAAGTAACGGTGTAGTTCGCGTCGCCGTAGGGGTAAGCAACGAGGTCGCTCCTCGCCAACGCCCTGCCTGTTGAGGATTGGCCGTTCCCGTAGTCGAAGTCGTAAGTGTAGTTGCCGGAGCCGTCTATTCCTTGGCATTCAAAGATGTACTGTATGCCTGAACCGGAATCCTTGGGGTACCAAGGTATGACTTGTATCCCCGCTCGGAATTCTTTTGGGGCGCAGTAACTGCATTCAGAGTTGTTCCCTTGAACCACTCTGTAAACGTTCCCCTCAGTCTTGCCCAGCCCTGTGAAGCCCGGCTCGCCGTAGATGTCCGTGAAGTACAACCCGTCACTCGCGAACTCCAACCCTATAGGGGTGCCGTAACCGGTGCCTACGTACTCCACCAACACCCTCTTCGCAGCCACGGTGCCGTCAGGGTTAAGGGAGTATTCCAATACGTGCTTCCCAGCCACCGGCCCTGCCTGGTAGATGGGCCCAGCCACGGCTACGTAGAGCTTTCCGTCCAGCTCTGCGGGGAATCCCGAGCCTCCGGGGTTAAACTCCACGTCCACCGGGGAAACGTTCAACACGTCCAGCCTTTGGGATATGTCGCAACACCACCCGTAGTTAGCGCCTTGCTCCACGAGTATCAACCTGTCCTCCACGTCAGGGGAGTTGTCAGTGACGAATAACTGGTTGGTTCCGGGCCTCCAGTCAGCCCCGAAAGGGTTTCTGAAGCCCTTCGCGTACACCTCTACTTGGGAGCCGTCAGGGTTCATCCTTACAATCTTACCCGCTAGGACGGAGTCGTCCTGCGCGTTGTTAGGGTTAGCGCCTTCGCCGAGGTTTAGGTAGAGCTTCCCGTCATGCATGGTTATCTGCTGGGCTTGGTGGGACGGCGCTGAGGGCAACCCTTGAATGACGGTGCTTACCGAGTCGTAGGAGTCCCCGTCAGCGTTGGTTTGAAACCTTAACACCTTGTTCTTCACGCTCCCGTTCTCAACGTAAACCGTGCTCACGAACAAGTCCCCTGTCAAGGGTTCGACGTATAATCCTATAACCCCCATCTGGCCCCCGCCGGTGATGCTCCCGAAGGGTTCAAAGTTTAACAAGTTGTCAGCGTACACCGAGCTAGACCCGTCCGTGTATATCACCTTCACCTTTCCGTAGAGCTCGGTGACGTAGAGGAATGGTTGCTTGTTCAACGGCAAGTGGTTGTAAAGCTTGGGAGCCGCTGCTAAGTGGACCGGGACGTCCAGCCCTGTCGCGAACAACTCCACCTTGAAGCCTGGGGCGGCGTTCCAACGCTTGGCAGCGCTTCCCTGCGGTGGTTGCTGCCTGGTGGTGAAGTAGCGCCACTCAGCCCACGGACTAATGGATGCCCCTGTGTAGCGAACCCTTGCCTTGTAAGTGGTTAAGTATTCAAAGGAGGTCTTCCCCGCGAGCGAGCCTTGGAAGGTTCCGTCAGGGGAGTGGACGTGGTACTTCTCAGCTCCAGCGCTGCTCAGGGACCAAACCTTTTCAGCGCCTCTCCAAATCTCCCACTCCACTCCTTGAATGGCTGAGTCATCAACCGGGGGTAGCACGTTTAAGTGGAAGCTGTCAGGGGTTACGCCTGTCAATCCTTGGCTCGGCTCTATCCAGAAAGGAGCTTTCAAGGAGGTCGCGTTGCAACCAACTTGGAACGAGGCGTTGCTAGTAACTGGTGAACCGTTCACCAGCAAGGCGGAGTGGTTAGCAGTGACTAGCCTTGCCTCTGCTAAGTGGTGGCCGGGGCTTAGCTCTCCTAAGTAGTACTGCGGGGAGTAAGCCCTCCCTACGAGGGAGCCGTCCAGGTATATCTCTGCGTAGCCGGTTGAGACCAAGTCTTCGCCGAGGCGCGAAGCGTCAAGGGAGAAGCTTGAGAGTTGGAGGCTTGCCATCCACGCATTGTTGTCTTCGTAAACAGTGAGGGTCACGCTCGGGTTGAACCCTTCCGCTTCAACCGTTAAGCCTTGGTAGCAGTTAACGCTTTGGTTAATAGTCTCGTTAACGCTGGGCGGCGTCTCGTTAACACCTCCTTGATTCACGCAGACCGGGTAGTCGTTGCTCTTAGCGAAGCCAGCCTCGCCCACGCAGAAGCCTGCAAAGCACACCTCCGGGCCAGGGCCAAAGGACTGCTTGTACACCTCGAAGTACTTGTTAAGGCCGTCAGGCTTGTCACACGCCAAAGCAGTGGTGGAGCCGTTGGCTGAGTCGCAAACAACCAGCCTGCAACCGTTAAAAGAATCACTAACCACGACGCCGCCGCAAGACACGGGCAAGGACTCAACCGAGGAGTAACAAGTAGTGTTGGAAGCGTTGTTTTGAGAGTTGTTAACGGATTGGTTAACGCTTTGATTAGTGGAGTTCACGGGTTGGTTAAAAACCCCTGCTGTAAGGTTGAGGGCTGGGTCGTCTGCTTCGCAACCAGCGCTTTCCCATGGGAGGCACCCGTAAGGGTTAGCCACGTAGCCAGGCCCTGCGCTGAACAACTCTATCGGTATGCTCACTTGCTCCCAGGAACCGTTAATGAAGCCTCCGCAGCCAACGTCCCACAAGCCGGGCTGGCTTGTTGAGTAGTTAATCACTTCTGCCCCGTTAAGGCTGGACAGGTCCACGTTCCTCCCCTCGCTCGGGAGGAACAAGAACCATTGCGGTGTGAAGACAGAACCAGCGGTGCACCTCGCTGTGAAGCTTGAACCGTTGCTGTTCAAGAACTCCACGTTCAAGCCTTGCACCGGCTTAACCCTTAAGTCTACGTGGAAGTCGCTCATAACCCATTGGGAAGCGTTGAGGGCTCCGCAGGAGACGTGGTAGTAAGCATTCTTAGGGAGAGCCACAGTTACCGAGTCGTTAATCGTTTCTAATGACAAGTCAGGGTTTGAGGGCGCTCCGGGCTCGTTCGTGTGAATGGTCCAGGTCCGGAGAGGCCCAGCCCCTGCTGGAAGGGAGCAGTTGAACGTGTAAGTCCTGGTTGCTAAGTTGTGGGCTTCCTCCCTCACCACTACTGGCTCGTGGCTTGGTTGAAACGCTTGCGCCGAGGCGACGGCTAGCAACGCCACTGCTAGTATTAATGCCTTGTTAACCATTCCTGAACCCCCAGTACTTGTCAATGCAAACGTTTGAGAAGCACACTTCCAAGTTCAGCGTGGAGTTGTAGAACTGCCTGGACACCTCTACCGAGCCGTTCTTCAAGCAAGCCTGGGCTTGAACCGCTTTAACGCTCATCCCCGGCTCGGCGTAGGAAGCAACCACGCAACCAGTTTCTTGGATTGATAGCAACTCGCAACCAAGACCGTTCTCCTTAACCGTGCAGGTAGGTGTGAGCGAGGTAGCGTTCGGCGTTGCGCCGTCCTCCGCGGAGCAGTTAAGCGTTCTTGAAGGCACGGTAACGGTTGCGGAGGAGTTGATCGTTTCGGAGTGGTTCCTCGCTGAGAGCACCGCTTTGACAAAGTCTCCTTGGGACGCGCCTCCGAGGTAGAACCACTCGGAGTAAGCCATTCCTACTAGTTCTTCGTTCAAGTAGACGTGTACGTGGCCGTCCGCTCCGAGCGCGAAGCCCGAAACAGTTATTTCCAAGTTCCAACCATTCACCAAGTCCTGGGTTAAGGAGAGAGACTGCACCGTTCCTGAACCGCTTGACTGGGTGATGTTTAAACCGTTGCAGGAAGCGCTGCTTTGATTGGTGCAGACAGGGTAGTCGTTGCTCTTCGCGAAGCCAGCCTCGCCCACGCAGAAGCCTGCAAAGCACACCTCCGGGCCAGGGCCAAAGGACTGCTTGTACACCTCGAAGTACTTGTTAAGGCCGTCAGGCTTGTCACACGCCAAAGCAGTGGTGGAGCCGTTGGCTGAGTCGCAAACAACCAGCCTGCAACCGTTAAAAGAATCACTAACCACGACGCCGCCGCAAGACACGGGCAAGGACTCAACCGAGGAGTAACAAGCACTGGGTTGGTAAGACTCGTTGTGAGTGGCTCCTAGTAATTGGTAAGGGGCTTGCCCTGAAGAGTTTGAAGAGTTAAGCGTTGAATGCGTTGAATCGTTAGAACTTGACCCTCCACTAACGGAGTTCCACGAGTGAGTAACTCCGACGGGCACTCCTTCCACGCCTGGGTAGTACGGAGGCTTGTCGGTGAAGAATTCTAAAGGCTTGCTAGTTAACGACCCGTCCGCCTCGCACCAGTAATCGTATAGTCCAGGCTTAGCCGGGAGGTGAGTTATGCGGTCGGCGAATCCCAACACGTTCGTCTCCCCGGTCTCTGCGTTAACAACGCTCCAGTAAGGAGTGGTGTTGGAAGGAGTGCATTGAAGGGTTGCCTTCATCACCCCTGATGACAGGAGCGTTATCTCAGGAGTCCAAGACTCGTTCCTGAGGTCTACGTGCAAGTCCCCCTTCGCCACGCTTGAAAGGTTTGACTGGTTAACAACTGAGCAACTAACGTGGTACAACGCTTTCTCCTTGAAGGCGTGCTTGAATGTTTGCAGCGGCGGCTGATCTAGCGCTTCGGCCTCGTCCGGCAACGCGGCGTCGCTGCCCGAGTCTGGCCGGACGTGCCAGTCCTTGTTGTAAGAGTTCCCGAACGAGTCTTCGCATTTGAAAGAATAATTTGACTGGTTGAAGGACTCAACCCTCACGTGGACGGATAGTTGAGAGTTAGCGGCGTGGGAGGAAACTGCTTGGAGTGATAGCACTCCTATGAGTGCGAGAACGAGTATTTCCTCATAGTTCTTCATCATTACCCCTGCGCTTGTCTAAAAAACTCTTCTCAGAAAACCGTTATCATAGCAGTTCCTGGAACCAAGGCTTTTTGCCTTTAACCCCCTCCCTACTGCGGAAAAAGTTTCCTTGAAGAGCAACGCTCTCTTGGCGAAGAACAACCCCTTTGAACCGGGAAAAAAACGTTAAAACCTTTTTTGGAAACCCTGAGATTTTTTCCTTTTTGAATCAAAAAAATTGTCCCAACCTTGAACGGAGAAGACTACTTCTTTTAAATACGTTTCGGTTTTCTTCAAGTCTGCTTGATAACGGTGCAAGCGTTGGAGTAAGCAACCCTCTCCTTCCCCTCGGACGCTTCGAAGACCACCCTCGCGGCTGGCAAGCGCATCCCCCCTATGAGTTTCAACTTCGGCTTCACCTTGTAAGTGATTATGCGCTCCTCGTAAGGCTCCAAGGTTTCCAACTCCCACTTCAGCAACGTCCCTTTAGAAGTCTTGACCAGTTTTGAAGGCTTAACCGTGCCTATCTCTGTTTTCTTGTACACGTCTCCAAGGCTGGGCACCTTGTCGCTTATGCGCACGTTCCTAACCCTGTGCTTTCCCCTGTTCTTAAGCTCTAACGTCACCTTTAGGTCCTCTTTCTCGTTAATCGTTACAGCGCTCTTCTTCACCACCACCGGGCTTCTGAACAAGTAGTAAGCAGCAACCCCGATGATTGATGCTAAGAAGATGAGGGCTAAGGAGCGGTAGTTCTCCACAACTTCCACCTTGAACGACTCTAACGGTTGCAAGGTCTTCCTCCACTCGTAAAACGTTTCACCGCCCTCCCTAACCTTTACGGGCTCGGGCTTGAAGGACGCGAAGGGCTTCTTCCACAAAGGCAGTGACAACTTCTTAACAACTCTTCTCTCCACGTTCCCCTCATTAGTGATTTCGAAAAGGGTTTGCTTCCTGAACAAGTAAGAAGAAGAAGTCGACTCTTCCCTTAACTCCGAGTAAGGCTTCACCTCCACTTCCTTAGACGACTCCGCCAAGGTCTCGTTGCCCAGGACTGCTTCAACCCTTACTCGGTAAACGCCTGGCTTGGTTAACGGGTCCGTGGATAGCAAGTACTCAACTGTTTTCTGCTCTAACGGGTAGAGGTGCACCACGTCTTGCTTGGAGAACAAGCCTGAAACCTTAACCTTTAACCCTGGCAAGTCCCTGGGGTTCTTGTTGGAGAGCTTCACCTTTAAGGAAACCTTCTCCCTCGGGTCCACCTCTCTGCTTATCACCGCGTCCAACGCGACCGTGGGGGCGTATTCTCCTAGGAAAGGCGAGCCTTGCTTCACGCTCACTAACAAGTTGTCCTCTTTGAACTTCCCAGTCATTAAGGACTTCACCTTGACGGGCACCGCGTACGGGCCTGGCTCCACGTCTTGCTTGGGCTTCAAGAACAACAAGTAGCTCTGAGACGACAACGCGGGGATGCTTGAGAGGGGGGGTTGAGTGGTTAAAACCCAGTCAGGATCCCTCGTGGAGACTTGGAACGAGTCTTGAAAGCCCTTGGTGTTCATAATGGTTAAGGCGAAGACTGCTGACTCGTTCCTGAAAATGCTGTTGTTAATGTTGGTGTAGGTAACGCTGAAAGCGTTAGCAAGAGAAGCGGTTAAGAGAAGTGCGAACACCAGTTTTCCCAACGCTCCCATTCCTTCAAAGCTGGGAATCCTCATTTATATAGGTTTCGGAATGGGGCCGCCCGGATTCGAACCGGGGACCACCAGCGCCCCGGGCTGGTATCATATCCAAGCTAGACCACGGCCCCTTCCAAGCGCGGTGAAGAACGCGCTTCTTTAAAAGCTTTATTGCTCAGCCACTATCAGCTTGGTCCAGAGCTTGCCGTACAACACCTCTGAAACCTTTACGTTGAAGCCGAAGCTTTCAAGCAATGCTTGGACGTGCCTCTTCCTAGGCATGAACAAGACCAGGTTGGAGACTCCTTTCTCCGCCGCTTTCTTAACAAAAGCTTCGTGGAGCTCGGCGGTCCTGGCAGGGCTTCCAAGCCTTAAACCGTAAGGCGGGTTAGTGACTATGACCGAGTGCTCACCCTTCGCTAAGTAGTCGAGGCGGGCAGCGTCGCCTTGAAAAACCCTTAACCGGGCGGACACTGCTTCAGCGTTCCTCCTCAACCCCTCCACGCTCCTAGCGTTGAGGTCTGCCGCAGTTATCCTAGCAGCGCACTCCTTCACAGAGGATTCTAGCTCCTCCCTGAAAGCTTGCTCGAGTGAAGGGTGGAACAAGGGCGAGCGTTGAAAAGCGTATTCCTCGCGAAAAGCGCAGGGGGGTGTGTTCGTAGCTTTCATATAAGCCTTTATCGGTATGGTTCCTCCACCAGCCATCGGGTCTAACAAGTTTGACTCTTCTGAAAACCTGGACGCGTCTATCAAAGCAGCCGCTATCCCTGTTTTTAAAGGGGCGAAGTGTTGGAACGGCTTGGGGTAGCGCTTGTGCAACGAGCGGCCAGTCGTGTCTATCATTAGGAGGAAGTCGTCACCGCTCAGCTCGGCTTTTAAAACAACTCCGGGGTTGTCTAGGTCAACCTTCAAGGACGGGTATTGGCTCTTAACAACGGCTCCGACAACCCTTGCAACGTCTACCGAGGTGAACTCGTGCTGGCCGTAGCGGTCGGCGCGGACAGCGAAGCTCCCCGCGAGGAATGGCTTAAGCTTATGCGCAACGCTCTTAACAAACCCCTCCACTTCTTCGAGAGAGTCGCAACTAGCCCTCCCGATTAAGAGGTAGACGTGGCTGGGAATCCTCAACGCCAAGTTCAAGTAAACCGCGTCTTCGAACGAGCCTTGAACAACGACTTTTGACGGCTTCAACACCTCCCCTTTGAAGCCGTGACCCTCCAACTCCTTAACCAAGAACCCCTCCAATCCTTGCTCGCACGACAAAGCTATCATGACCCGTGCCAACTCCGAAGAATTAAAAAAGGTTTCGCGTTAAGTGTTTATCCCCTACACTAGTTCAATTTAAACAACGATAAGAAAACAAAACTAACAACCAGCAAAAGCGAACACATTTCAATACTACACTAGTTCAATTTAAACTTTGACGACTCGAAAAACTTCGCAGGCACGTCTTGATTTCAATACTACACTAGTTCAATTTAAACGTTCGCAGCTTTGGCATTGTTTCTAAGGGGGATTTGGGATTTCAATACTACACTAGTTCAATTTAAACGAGCGAGGCGAGGGCGATGCTGGAAGGAGCTTTCTAATTTCAATACTACACTAGTTCAATTTAAACCGCTATCGCTATCGTTTTAGTCTTCGCCCTCATCTAATTTCAATACTACACTAGTTCAATTTAAACTGGTTGAGTGATTGTTAAGCGGATACCTGAAAGGTTGATTTCAATACTACACTAGTTCAATTTAAACGCCAATT
>CAZTPT010000003.1:0-17328 GCA_964615705.1 uncultured Methanosarcinales archaeon | reverse complement strand
GAGATTTTAGTGGATATAGGCATTCAACTAAAAATAATTGTGTCAGAAAGAGAGAAATTAAAGGAAGGTTTAAGAAAGGGAGACTCTGTCTATGTATACATTCCTTCGCATTGTATAAACATTATAGTTTGAAACTCGTCTCTGTTAAGAAGGAAAAAGAATTCCCTGTTTCAATGCTTCAAGCGTATCCTTCTCACAACCACCCATCCAGCATCGCCGAGGTGATAGAAAACCCCAAGGGTTTCTGCCTTAAAAGTGAAGCGGGGCTTGTATTTTTTTAAGAACTCCTTTGCCTCTTTGAATTTTTCTTCAGTAACATCCTGTAGAGCGAGGGTGGAATGAAATTTCACCTTTTCCCCCTCGAATTCACCGGGTTTAACGTTGAATTTAACCTCCAAGTCTTTAAGGATTCTTAAATGAAGTTTTTTAAGCTCTGGGTTTTCTTTCACATCAAGAAAAATCACTCTCGGAGTGAAATAATTAAAACCGTTTAGTTCTATGTTGAAGGGGGTTGTTTCCTCAGCTAAAGATTCAAGGTAATCAATAAAAGGGGTCAGGGTGTTGGTTTCAAAAGGGGCTTTGATTGTTATGTGAGGGCTCTGCCTCAAACCCCAGCACAAATCGAATTTATCGCAGAGTTCTAGCTCAACCTCTCTGGCAAAGTTGTGACTTTCATCATCCAAGAGTATCCCGAAACCTATCCTCATATCAAGCACTGGTTGGTGCGTGTTCCTTTCACGCCTGTCCCAACGGGTCCCTCCACACGTCTATAGCCATTCCTGAGGGGAACTCGTCCGCGTGTTCGCACACCTTAACTATTCTTTCAGCAACTGTCTCCGCGGCGTCGATTCTTGAGTAATCTTGCCCTGGGAAGAGTGACCTGTACATCTCGGTGTTGGTTGGCCCTGGGCAAACCGCTAACACCTTGCCCTTGTGCTCCCCTGCCAGGGACTCAGTCAACCCTATCACTGCGAACTTTGAGGCGCAGTAAACGCTTAACCCGGGATAGCCGTGCTTCCCCGCCCCGCTGGAAACGTTTATTATCAAGCACTCAGGGTTGCGCTTAGCGGCTTCCCTGCAATAGTAGAAAACTCCTTTAACGTTCACATCCATTGTTAAGTTAAAGTCCTCGTCGGAGTGGTCGATTAAAGGCTTCCTAACAGCCACGCCTGCGTTGTTCACCACCACGTCGAACCCGTTGTAGGCTTGCTCAGCGGCGTGGAACACTTCCTTAACGGTTGACAAGTCAGCAACGCTCCCAGCCACTATAACTGCTTCCTTGACGAGGCTCTTCGTGTCCAGCAAGCCGTGCTCGAATCGAGCGGTTAAGACGAGCTTCGCGCCTCTCTTGGAGAAAGCAACTGCTAACGCTTTTCCGATTCCCCTGCTCGCACCCGTGATTATCACTCGCAACCCTTCCACTCATCTCAATAGGAGTGTTTAGCAGTATAAAAAACTTGTCTTCAACACCCCTCTTGAAAAATCTTGAAAAAAATAGAAAATTTTATTAACCAGTAATCAAGGAGTGTGGAGTGGAAAGAGGTGTGGGTTGATATGACTGCTTCAAGGAATTCGTTAGTTCTGGCTGTGTTAGCGTCACTGTTACTCTTCTCCGGGTCGGCGTCAGCAATCCCCCCATTAACCGCGGCGATGACTTTGGACGGGGGAGTGGTCTATGTCAGCGTCGTGGAAACTGTTGGGGACGCCGCGAGGATTTTAACGGATGCAAAGGTTAGCATTGCGAGAAGGGTTGGTGACGTGGAGCTAGCCTCAAATATGGAATGGGATGGTATAAGGGTTGGGAGTAACGGATTCGCTGTTTTCAGAAACGTCCCTCCAGGAGAGTACGTGGCGATAGCAGAGGTTCCTGGCTACAAGGAGGTGAGGAGGGAATTCTCTAAGAACGCGGCTGCGCCTGCTTACGTCACCGTGGAGTTCAAGGGTGAGCGTTCCTTATGCACGGACAGCGACGGAGGGATAAACGTTGAGGAGAAAGGAGTTGTGAGGTACAAGGACAAAGTGTTAACTGATAAGTGCGTGTTTAAAGGAGAGGTTAACCTTGATGATAAGAAGATTCTTCCAAGGACTCAGGGACCTGTGCTGTTGGAGTATTACTGCTCCAACGATGCTCCCGCGAGGAAGGTTTACGAGTGCTTGAACGGTTGCTTGGAAGGTGCTTGTTCACCTCAAAAAAAGGTGGTGAGGATTCCAAGCTCGTTCTTCCTAAGCGTTGGGGAGTCCGCCTTGCTCTTGAAGAAGAACTTGGTTGTGAAACTCGTAAGGGTTGAACACGTAGGAGTGGTTAGGGAGGATTGCAAGTTCTCTAAGAGGAACTGCGAGTTGATAAACACCAGTGTGGCCGTGGTGTCCGTGAGCCCGGACTTACCAGGTAGTTGCGGCTCTGACGCACTTTGCGCGCCTCCTGTTGAGAGAGTTTTCAGGATACCTTTGAACACTTGGATTGAAGGATTCGGAGTGAGGCTCACGTTCAAGGCTGAGACGAGTAGAGGCGCCCAGTTCAAGGCGGAACTAGCGAGGAAGGGTTGCGGCTCTGACGAGGATTGCCCGAGGATTTACTGCGTGACTCCTCCGTGCCCAGTGAGTGGTTGCTTTAAAGGTGCCTGCGTCACATTCACCTGCGGAGACGGGAAGTGCGAGGTTGGAGAAGAAGAGTATTGCAAGTTGGACTGCGGCTTAGCCTTCAACCTGAGCAGCGGCGGAGGCGCGACTAGTGAGGGGAACTTGTCAAACACCACGCCTGTTCCGCCCACCCCCATCCCTGCGAACAACTCTGCTAACATCAACCCGCCAATGTGCAGGGAGGACAGCGACTGCCCCACTATTTATTGCGTGAAGGCTCCCTGCCCGTACTACGCTTGCGTGGGTAACACTTGCGTTTTGAAAGAGCCAGTTGTTAGGAGTGCAAAGGTTGAGATAGTTGTTCCTGAGAAGAGGGAAATCTTGAGAAATCATTGCTTTAACGGGGTGAGGGACTATGGTGAGCGAGGAATAGACTGCGGAGGACCATGCCCACCATGCCCAACCACTAAAACACTCAACAAAAACTGCTTTAACGGCGTAAAGGACGGGGATGAGGAAGCAGTTGACTGCGGCGGTAGTTGCGGTCCTTGCCCAAAATCGGTGAGGGAGAGTTTAAGGAAAGACGCTGAAGAGGCGAGGAGGGAAGTGTTAAGGGTTAAGAAGGCGGAGCGGGCGAAAAGCTTTGGCTACAAGTTCTTAAGAGCTCTCGGGTTGAAGAAGTCTCAAGAGTTGGAAGAGGTTAAGCGGTTGGAAGAGCAGGCTTCAAAGCTTAGGGTAACAATGGCTAAGCTGGACGAGCAAGCGTCCAGTGTTCAAAACCCTGAGGTTAAAGCGTTGTTAGTAGAGGTTAGGGAGGTCTTGAAGGACCAAGTGAAAGAGTTAGACGCGTTGATAGAGGAGAAGAGGGCTAAGGCGGAGGGGATAATATAGGTTTAAATGGAGGGTTTCCCTTCTCTGAAGCCGTTAATGGTTTGCACCCAGGGAACCGCTTTTCCTTGAAACTCGTGTATGGTGGATGCTCCGCTGTGAGCCAATCCCACCTTCAAGCCGCCTATGAGTTCTCCTAGCAACTCGTAAGCGTCCCCCTTGACAGGGACGTAGCCGCTAACCCCTTCAGCAACCACTTTCACCGCTTGGGAACTGCTAAGCAAGCCTTCTGGGAACCCTTCATAGTTGTACCTCTTCCTAGACCCTGTTCGTTCCTGCATGGCTTCCTTGCTCCCCATCCCTCTCAGGGGCTTGTACTCCTCTCCTTGAATAATGGTGACGGGGCTAGGGCTTTGATAAGTGCCTGCTAGCAAGCCTCCGATCATCACCGCTGAAGCCCCTGCCGCGTACGCCTTGACCACGTCTCCAGAACATTGAATGCCGCCGTCGCTTATGACAGGGATTGCTTTGCCGTGCCTCGCCGCGAATTCCTTCACCGCTTTCCAAGCCTGGTAGACAGCGGTTAGTTGCGGGACTCCGTGCCCGCTCACTAAGCGAGTGGTGCAGGTGGAGCCAGGGCCTATACCTACTTTCAACGCGTCTGGCAAGCAGTCAGGGTCTAGCAATGACTTGGCAGCTTGGTAGGACGCCACGTTGCCCGCTATTACTTGCACGTCGAAGCGTTTAAGCATTCTTAACTGTTCCTTCACGTCTTTGCAAGCTCCGTGAGACGAGTCTATCACTAACACTTTGCAACCCTTGCTTATCAGAGCTTCCGCTCTCTCCAACTCATCTCTACCCGTGCCGACAGCGGCTGCTACTAAGAAATGGCCTTCCTCGTCGAGGCTGAAGTATTCTTTTTTGTAATTGTCTTCTTTCAAGTCTCGCAACACGTACATCCCTTTCAACACGCCGTTCTTGTCAATGACTGGTAGCTTGTTCACCTTCTCAGCCATCATCGCCTTGTAGGCTTGCTCTGGCGTGGTGTGTTCGTCGGCCAGGACGAGTTCCTCTAAGGGCTTCATAACGCCCCCCACTTTGGGGTTTTCCTCTTCTGAGAACTTTGACTCTGATTTGGTGAACAAACCTAACAGTTTTCCTTGGTCGTCCACTACTGGGAAGCTTGTGAACTCGTAGTGTTCCTCTCTTAAAAGCTTCTCCACCTCTGCCAAGGTGTTGTAGGGCTTGAACGTTATAGGCTTCTCTATCATCCCTCTGTGGTGTATTTTGCGCCTAACCCAGTTAACCATCTCTACCTGTTCGTCTATGCTTAGGTTTCTGTGAATGACTCCGAAGCCTCCCATCTTAGCCATGGCTAACGCCATCTCTTTCTCGGTGACGGTGTCCATTGCCGCGCTTATCAACCCCCCTGTTTTCAGCAAGACCTTGTTAGTGGCGTAGGTTTTCAAGTCCACGTCTTCAGGCTTCACCTCTGAGTAGAGGTCTTGAAGGGTTATGTCTTGAAAGGTGTAAGCCACTCGGTCCTTGCCGGCTTTCTCGAACAAGGCAGTCACTGCTTTGCTGAGCTCCAACCCGTCGGGGTGTTCTTCTTGAAAAGTCATTGCGCCTCCGCTTTGCTTTGCTCTGCCCACTTGCAATACTCGCAGTTCTCAGAGCTTTCAGGAATGTTGTTTTTAAGCACGGATAGTGCTTTGGCGAATATCTCCTCCGCGTTCTCCACCGAGACTTCAACCTTGACGAGGTCTGTGTGGAAGATTACTTCTCCTTTCTCGTTCACAGTGGTGGGGTGGTAGAACAACAAGTAGGAGTAGTCCTCTGTGGGGTAGCCGTTCTTCCTTAACAAGTAGTTGTAGATGTCTAGTTGGTCCCTGTAGTGCTCGTGAGTGTCCTCCTTTATAGGGTAGCCCCTAGTCTTGTAATCCAGCACTATTAGCTTCCCTTTCTTTACCAAGACGTTGTCCACTGCTCCGAAGAATAAGTTGCCCTCCTCGTCTGTCCAGCGTATCCCTCTGAAGTTGTTCCTCCACTTCTCTAAGAGTTCCTTGTCGTTGAAGAGCGTTGCTTCCTCCCGCAAAGGTTCTAGTTCGGGGGGGAGTTCTCCCCGCTCCATGTACCTGTCGAAGTGCTGCTTCAACACCTTGTCCATCCCGCTCGGCAGGGATGGGAAGGGGGCGGAAGGCCTCTTCACCCCTTTCCTGAACTGTAACCAGAAGCAGCGCGGGCAGTCCTTGAGCAGTGCAAGGGTTGAGGGTGAAAACCTGTACGGCATGTCCCTGGAAATCCTTGCTTCTTAATAAGGATTTCTCTTGAGCAGTGCTGTTGCTTTTCAGCCCTTCGCCGCAGTACTTCGGCAGCTATATAAATGAACCTTCAATTTCTCGCAGTACTGTTGTTTTTTGGAGACGCTATGGCTTATGAAGACTTGTTGAGGAGGATTGCGCACTTCCAAGTGGAGAGGCCTGTGCTTACAGTGTTGTTAATAGCAGCCGCCACGCTCATGATTTACGGCGGGGTTAGCGAGGTGAGAACAGTTACTTCCCTAGAGCAAATGATGCCGCGAGGCATAGAGGAGATAAGAGCGTTCAACACCTTAAGGGATAACGGGATGGGTCAAGACTTGCTAGGCATAGTCCTAACCATTGACAGGGAGAGCGTTTCTAACAGGGAAGGCGTGGAGTCAGAAGACGTGGCGAGGTACGTGGAAAGAGTGGAATCCTTGCTCAGGGACGAGCCGGACGTGTTAGCGACTTACTCCTACCTGAGCGCTCCTTTCAAGGACTCCTTCATAGACAAGGACGGGACTACTACTTACGTATTGGCTAGCACAGATGTGGCTGCCAACGATGAACGCATGAAGAGCCTTGCTGAAAGGGTGAGGAGCATAGCCATGGACGCGGGAATACCCCTAGGGGTGAGGGTGAGCTTCACAGGAACTCCTTTAATACAGCAAAGGCTTGGAGAGTTGATAGCGAAGGACAGGAAGGACACTCAAGTAATAGCGACAGTCCTCGTCTTCTTGTTAATCCTCTTAACCTTCAACACGTTTAGCAGCGCTTTGGTCCCTATAATAATAGTGACTATCAGCGTGAACTGGTTGTACGGAACGATGGGGTACACAGGACTCCCAATATCCACCCTTGCAGGAGGAGTGGCTGCAATGGTCATAGGCATAGGGATAGACTTCGCCATACACATAATGAACAAGTTCAAGTACGAGAGGAAGAGGGGCAAGTCCGTTAAGGAAGCCGTGGAGCTGGCGGTGGTGGAGACCGGGACTGCTTTGACAGCGACTTCTGCAACCACCGTGGCGGCGTTCCTAGCATTCCTAGCGGGGAAGATGCCTGAGATGGGCCGCTTCGGAACCTTGATGGCGATAGGCATTGGTTACTCTTTGCTGTTCTCAGTCTTCGGGTTGCCAGCAATGCTCGTCTTGGAGGAGAAAGCGATATACTACTTGAAGAAGAAGTTGAGGTTCGGAGTGGAGGGGGAGTTGAGACTGGTCAGTGAGCAAGAAACATGTACGGCGGAGGGCGGGAAATGATGGAGAAGCTTGCGGAGAGGATTGCGAAGAAGCAGGAGGAGAAGTCTTACCTGTTCATAGCGGTGTTCGCAGCCCTCGCCTTGGCGTTCATCCCAGGCATCTTCTTGCTCGTGAACAACGTGGAGCCCAGTTTGGAGAAGGTGTTGCCGTCCAGCGTTGAGGAGTTGCAAATGATGAATTACCTCAGGTCCCAGTTCGGCGCTGACATGACGTACATATTGATATACGCCGAGCCCCCAGTCACGGATGTGAGGGACCCTGCCTTCCTCCGATACGTTGACTCCTTGTCAGAGAAGCTCAGGACGGAGGAGAACGTTTTAGAGGTTCAAAGCATAGCGGACTCGGCCAAGGAGATAATGGGGCGGCTCCCAACCTCTTACTACCAGGCCAGGAACGAGTTAAGAAACCCTGAAGCGTTGTTCGCGAGTCCGGATTATTCATTCACCGTTGTGACTTTGCGAACAAACACAGGCTCCTCCTCGCCTTTGATAAAGAAGCTGGTTAACAACATAAGGGAAGCGCTGAGGAACGTGGAGGAGTTAAACCCTGGCTCAAGAGCGGAGGTCACGGGTTTCAACGCGATAGACAAGGCAACGTTTGAAGTCATAATATCAGACTTCTCAGTGATAACCCTTCTCAGCATGTCCCTCGTCCTACTCATAGTTTTGATAACCTTTAAGTCGTTAGCGAAGGCTTTGATGCCCATGCTAGTAGTGGTTAACGCCTTGATAACAAGCCTGGGAGCTGCGGGCTACCTCGGGTTGGAGATGACCGTTGTCTCCATGGTGGCTGCTGCCATGATAATAGGCCTGGGCATAGACTTCGGGATACACGTGGTGAATGCTTACTACAACGAGCGGAGAAAGCATAGCTCCGAGCAATCCCTGAGGAACGCTATGAAGGAGTTGCTAAGAGCGATGACCGGCGCCTCTTTCACAACGATAGCTGGTTTTTTGTCCTTGCTCTTCGGAGTGGTTCCTGCGATGAAGACCCTCGCGGTAATCCTCGCGATAGGCATATTCAACACGCTACTAGGGGCGAGCCTGCTCCTCCCCAGCGTGCTCTACGTTTACGACAAGAACAGAGGAGGTTGATGAAGATGAAGAAGTTGAACAACTACTGGATTGTTTTAATGGTTTTGGCAACGACTCTGCTCAGCCAGCCCGGCTTGGCAGCGTTGAAGATAGACAAGGTTTACTTCGACCCGCCAATAATAGCTGCGGGGGACGAGGTTGACGTGGTGATTCAATACACTTACGAGGAGGGACCGTTGCAAGAGTACAAGGTTAACGACCCGGCGTACAAGTTCAAAGTAACGTTGGAGAGCGACGACGCCTTGACCAAGCAATACGTGTTGATAACAGACCCTGAAGGGGACGACGTGAAGGGAACCATTTACTCAGGTCAGAGTTATAACAAGGTGTTCAGGGTGAAGGTGAAGCCCAACGCGCCCCCAGCCAGCTACCAGTTCAAACTGACGGGGCAGTGGTACAGGGACGGGGAGCCTTTATCCTCAAAGCAGTACGTAAGGTTCTACATGCCTGTGAAGAAGGAAGGAGTCCTCATAGGGGTCTCCCAGTTGGAAACAATACCTGCAGAGGTGAGGCCGGGAGACGACTTCGTCCGGTTAAGAGTGATGATTGAGAACACTGGGGAGAAAGACGCTAAGGCGGTGGAGGTGGCGCTTGAGCCGAGCAAGGGGTTGGAGCATTCCTACAGCAACAAGAACAGGGCTTGGATTGGCCGCTTGAACGCCGGCGAGGCTAAAGAGGCGAACTTCTTCATCAACGTGGATGAAAAAGCGGCGCCAGGGGTTTACGCCTTGAAGTACAGGTTCAAGTACATGGACTTGGACAACAACGAGTACGAAAAAGAAGAAGAACTCCCCTTCCTGGTGAAGAGGAAGCCGTACCTGGAAGTGGTGCGGACGCAGGGCTCAGGCCTTGCAGGGGGGAAAGGCGTTCTCAAAGTCACGGTGAAGAACACGGGCACGGAGTCAGCGGAAGCGGTGGATGTGCGACTGTTAAAGAAGAGTTCTCAACCGTTCCAGTTCGAGGCTCGGAGCGACTACGTTGGTGAGTTAATGCCTGGGGAGGAAGGAACCGCTATCTTCGAATTCGACATTGACAGGTCTGCTGCTTTGAAGAATCACAGCTTCCAACTCTTGATAAGAGCTAAGGGTGACAGCGACGAGGGGGACGAGAACGTATACACCTTCACGAGGAGGGCCTTGTTCGAGGTGAAGGGGAAGGCTCCTAACAAGTTGCTAAGGGCGGGGTTGCTCGCCATGGCTGCGCTATTGATAGGAATCCTTGCCGGAAAGGCGAAGGGTTTAAAAAAGAAGAGGAGGTGAAAAACAATGAAAAGGGATGAAGTGGTGAGGGTTTTCGCCGGGAGCTTGGTGTTCGCGACTTCAGTGCTTGGCTACCTTCACAGCAAGTACTGGTTGTTCGTCACCATGTTCGTGGGCTTAAACCTTTTCCAATACGGCTTCACGGGCTTCTGCTTGTTGAAAGAAGTCCTTGGAAAGCTAGGAGTGAAGGATTAAGATGATAGACTTCGCGTGCAAGAAGTTCGAGTTAAGGGAAGTGGTGAAGTGCAGCCTCGGCTTGACCAAGGCTGACTTGCAAGTGTTTGAAGCATTCCTGAAGAACCCCTCAAAGGATTTCAAGAGCTCCGACCTGGCAGGAATCACAGGGCTGGACCTCTCAACGGTGCAGAGAAGCGTTAAGAAGCTGTACGAGAAAAGGGTTTTAAGGAGGAAGCAGGTCAACTTGTCCAAGGGGGGTTACACTTACAAGTACAGGGCTAAGCCCAAGGAGGAAGTCACGAGCATAGTGAGGGGTATAATCTTCAACTGGGCTGAGCGGGTTAGCGAGGAGTTGGACAAGCTGGGCGAGGATTTTTAAAACTCTAAGACTTGCCTCTGCGTGAATGGACAACGCAACAACCCTTACACTAGAGGCGTTGAAGAAGGGGAAGCAGTGCTTGGTATTCGTTAACACTAGGAGGGGCGCGGAGGCTCAGGCCGAGAGAATTGCAGCTAAGCTGGAACCCGGCCAGCCACTCCTAGCATCCAAGGTGTTAAGGGTTCTCCCAAGCCCTACCAAGCAGTGCAAGAGGCTGGCGAGGTGCGTTGAGAAAGGAGTGGCTTTCCACCACTCAGGCCTTCACTCAGAGCAAAGAACCCTGATAGAGGATTCCTTCAAGAAGGGAGATGTAAAGGTGATATGCGCCACCCCGACCTTAGCGATGGGGGTGGACACGCCTGCATACAGGGTGATCTTGAGAGACTTGAAAAGGTTTGGGAGGAGGGGTCTTGACTGGATACCCGTGTTGGAGTACGAGCAAATGTCTGGCAGGGCGGGCAGGCCTGGGTTTGACGACCACGGAGAAGCGATATGCATAGCTAAGAGCGAGGAAGAAGCAAGGTTCATAGTGGAGAAATACTTGGAGGGAAGCCCTGAAGTAATCACTTCCAAGCTAGCCGTTGAGCCGGTGCTGAGGACTTACGTGTTGAGCCTGGCAGCGACCGGCTTCGCGTCCTCTGTGGAGGAGTTGAACGATTTCTTCTCAAAGACGTTCCACGCTTACCAGTACAGGGACGACGCCTCTCTAAGCGTGATAATAGAGAAAACGGTGGCTTTGCTCGCAGAGTGGGAGTTCTTGAAGAGGAAGGACTTCTTATCCGCTAACGAGTTAAGCAATGACTTGGAACCAACGCTGCTCGGGAGGAGGGTTGCGGAGCTCTACCTCGACCCGTACACCGCGAGGTACTTGTTGAATTGTTTGAGGAAAGCGTCTAGGAACAGCCCTGCCTTCAGCTGGCTGCACATGGCTTCGCGGTGCTTGGAGATGAGGCCTTTGCCGTCGGTGAGGGCTTCTGAGTACGAGTCCTTAAGGGAGGAAGTGCTGCCTTACTTGGAGGACTTGTTCGAGCCAGAGCCGTCCGAGTTTGACTACGAGTACGGCGAGTTCTTAAAGTCCTTGAAGGCCGCCTTGCTCTTCAACGACTGGATAAACGAGGAATCCGAGGACTCCTTGCTGGAGAGGAGGGGTGTCAGGCCGGGAGAACTCCAGGCCAAGCTGGAAGTGCTGGACTGGTTGCTGTACAGCTCCCAAGAACTAGCCAGGATTTCAGGGTTTAAGGAGTTGCTCAGCGTCTTGGCGAGGCTGAGGGAGAGGGTGAAGCACGGCGCAAAGGAGGAACTCCTACCCTTGCTAAGGTTGAAGCACGTGGGGAGAGTGAGGGCTAGGAAGCTTTACAACGCTGGTTTTAAGAACTTAGGGTTGTTGGGGAAGGCGAGTCACCACGAACTGGTAAGAATCCTGGGGGAGAAGCTCGCGTTGAAAGTGGAGGCGCAGCTAGCCCCAAAGGGTTTATAAGCAGTAACGATTTACGAGGAAGAGGATGAAGCCCTTAATAATAGGAGTGGACCCAGGCACCACTTCGGCTTACGCGGTTCTAGACTCCAAAGGCAGTGTGTTAGAAGTTTACTCGTCCAGGACGCTTGACTTCAACTCCTTGCTAGAACGAGTTACGCGCCTCGGAACCCCAATAATAGTTGGGTGCGACAAGAGCAATCCTCCAAGCGTTGCGGAGAGGCTTGCCTCCAAGACAGGCGCCAAGCTCTTCACCCCGAAGCAGGACTTAACTGTGGGGGAGAAGAAATCCCTGGTAAGCGTGAGCGTTGGGAACGACCACGAGTTAGACGCGTTGGCTTCAGCGGTTAACGCTTACAACCACTACAAGGACTTGCTGGTCAGAGTGGAGAAGGCGGCCAGGGATGCCTTGCCCGAGTTGGAGGACGAGTTGAAGAAAGTGGTTGTGAGGGAAGGGGTGAGTATCCAGCAAGCGTTAAGCCAATCCCTTCCCAGGCCTGTGAGAGTGAGGGAAGTTGTCAAGAAAGAAGTAGTGGTGGTGAGGTCTGAGAAAGCGTTGGAAAAAACGTTGCGGGAGTTAACGCTTGAACAGGAGAAGAATCGCTGCTTGGCTGGTAAGGTGTCAGAGCTGGAGAGGGAGAACGCGAGGTTGAAGAAGCGCCTCGCGAGGCAAGGCTTTGAAGACGTTGTTGAGAGGAAGGAAGAGGAGAAGAAGGGTTTAAGGAAGGCGTTGGAGGACGCGAAGAGGAAGCAGCGCTCCTTGAAGAGGAGGGTTGAGTCTTTAAAGGAGTTGTTAGAACTTTCAAGGAACGGCGTGGTTGCTAAGAGGTTGAAGAGGTTGTCAGCGGCGGAGTTGAAAAGGGTAAGGGTGGGCAGGGGAGAAGTCTTAGCGTTAAGGGAGGGAGTGGTGAATGACAAGCTCTTAGAAGCGTTAAGGCCTGAAGCGGTGCTGTGGAAGGGGAAGCCCTGCCTCAAGAAAGGGGTGCCCTTCCTGCACGCAGAGGACATCAAGGTGTTAGGAGAGGCGGAGGAGTTCTTAGTGTTGGACAAGGACTCGTTCAACGAAGCTTTGAGGAAGAAGTTCCTGATAACCGAGTTGTTAGAAGAGTACAGGGCGGAAAGGGTTAAACCAGGAAGACCTCTTTGTGAATAACCACCCTCACCTTCTCCCCTAACCTTAACTGTTTAGGATTCCTCACCGTTACTGGCTGGTAGGTTAAGGGGTGCAGCACTTCCAACTCGGGATTGACCTTGACAACCCTGGTGTGGTAGACCTTTAACACCTCCCGGTCTTCAGGGGTTAATAGCAAGGACTTCCCCGTCAAAATGTTAACGCACTTCACCTTCTTCCCCATCTGCTTAACCCTTAACACCTCCCCACCCACTGCTAAGAAGTCCCCCTTCCTGTACGAGGGCAGCCTCACGGAGTAGTTCAACCTGTAAACGGGCTTGCTCGTCTGCTTGTCAAGCGTGTGCAACTTCCTGGAAACCTTGAGGAAGCCTCCTAGGCGTTCCACTAGCGACTTGGCAGCGTTACCAGCTCGCTTCTTGTCCTGGACGTAGAAGTCAAAGCCGCCCCTAACCTTCTCAACCTTTGCAAGAACTCCTTTCAAGGAGCGTTCCAACTGGTTAACCGCTTCCTCTGACGGGTTCCTCAACTGCAAAACCGCTTCGTAGTAATACTTGTGCATCGGTCAGGGTAAAGAGTTATTACTTTTAAAAATTGGTTTTGGGAAAAGCTTTATAATGAGCAGCGTTCCTCGTTGTTTGATGAAGGATTTTTTGAGGAAGGCGTGGGTTTTTGTTTGGAAGGAGGATAGCTTTGCGAGCTGGCTCGTAAACTTGGTGTTGGCGTTCGCGTTGATAAAGTTCTTGGTGTACCCCTTGCTGGGGTTGCTTTTCGGAACTCCTTACCCCATCGTAGCTGTGGTGTCTCAATCCATGGAGCACCACGCCTCTTTCGACGAGTGGTGGTGGAGGAATAAGGACTTCTACTTGAGGAACAACATAACCAAGTCAGAGTTTAAGGCGTTCCCTTTCAGGGAAGGCTTTAACAAGGGGGACTTGATGATACTCGTCGGCGCGAAGCCGGAAGACGTGAGGGTTGGGGACGTGATAGTGTACCAGTCTGGGAAGCCGTACCCCATCATTCACAGAGTGGTGAGGAAGAAGTTGAGGGGCGGCGAAACCTTTTTCGAAACCAAGGGGGATAACAACAAGGGGCAGATAGTTGATTTTGACTTGGACGAGACCAACGTTCCGGAGAGGGTTGTGTACGGGAAGGCCGTGCTTAGAATACCCTTGCTTGGATACGTGAAGATATGGTTCGTGGACCTCTTGAGACTGATAGCTGGAAAATGAAAAACTTTTTAAACAACTCCTTAAAGCCTTAACTGGAATGTTCTGTCCTAAGTGCGGAGCCATCCTGGTTCCTAAGAAGGAGAAGGGGAAAAACGTGTTGAGTTGTAGCTGCGGCTACTCCGGTAAGGACGTGAAGGCCGAGATAAAGGAAGTTTTGGAAGAGGAGAAAGAGATAGAAGTGTTGGACGAGAACGTTGGAGATGCAGCCCTCCCCCTGACTGAGGCGACTTGTCCTAAGTGCAAGCACCACGAGGCGAGGTATTGGTTGAGGCAGACAAGGGCGGGGGACGAGCCGGAGACAAGGTTCTTCAAATGCGAGAATTGCAGCCACACTTGGAGAGAGTACTAAGCCTACAAGACTTCGTGAAGAACGGTTCTTTAAGGGTGAGGGTTAAGCCTAACTCTCGCGAAACTGTTATTGAAGGATTCGACCCGTGCAAGGGTTGCGTGGTTGTCAAGTTGAAGGCAAGGCCTGAGAAGGGCTTGGCTAACAAGGAGTTGTTAAGGCTTGTGTCTAAGGAGTTGGGGAGGCGGGTGAGGTTGAAGTCGGGTGCTTCCAGCAAGGAGAAGTTGTTGCTTGTGGAGTAAATGAAGTGTTCTAGAGAGGGGCGAGGCGGAGCGCTTCGTCCCGCACCGCTTGGAACAATTGATACAATTCTTGGTTCTCAGAGTCCAGAACAGTTATCCTCTCAGGATCCTCCTCTGCTAATGAGAGGTAACCTTGCCTCACCCTCTTGTGAAACTCTAACCCTTCCTTCTCTAACCTGTCAGGCTCTCCGAACTCGTTCTTCTCACACCTTTTAAGGCCTGTCTCTGGGGAGACGTCTAGCAAGAAGGTCTTGTCAGGGATTACTCCTTGGCAAGCAGCCATGTTCAACGCCTTCACCAAGTCAAGGTTTAAACCCCTTCCGTATCCTTGGTAAGCAGTGGTGGAGTCGAAGTATCGGTCAAGCAAGACGTAGTCGTTCCTTGCAAGGGCTGGTTTTAAGAAGGCTTGCACGAATTGAGCCCTCGCTGCTTGGTAGAGGAAGAGCTCCGCTAACGGGTTGAATGGCTCGTTCCTCGGCTTTAACAACACCTCTCTTATCTCCTCAGAAATAGCCACGCCTCCCGGCTCCTTGGCAGCGGCCACGCTGAAGCCTTTTCCTTCCAGGAACTCTTTGAGCATCTCTAACAAAGCGGTCTTGCCAGAGCCTTCGCCTCCTTCAAAGCTTATCAAAGCCATCCTAACTTCTAGGTGTGCAGCCCTGTCCCTTCAAGGTTTACCTTGAGGAACGACTTCAGAGGGGCTTCCTCGTAAACGGTTCTGAAATCCTTTCCCGCAGGGTACTCCTCGTACCCCAGCGTCCAGGGGTAAGCCTTCACCCCAGCCTCTGCCATGTTCCAAGCGTCCTGCCTGTAAGAAAAGTGGCCTTCAGGCTTGCTCCTCAACCCCACCACGTATTGCCACTCGTCCAGTCCCAGGTTGAATATCAAGGTTTCAAACGCCGCCATGGGCACTAAGTACTGGGCCTGGAACGGGAAGCGTTCCTCCAAGGCGAGTTCTGCTTCCCCTGCCAAGTTCATCGCTCGGTCGAATAATTCCTCCGCTTCAACCCCCCACTCAGTGACCTGCCTCGGCTTGTAAAAGCCGTTACGCAACGTGTATAAACCCTCGCTCCGCTCAGCTTTTTGATGCCTCCTCAAGTCCCGAACCGCGCCTAAGTCCGTGGTTACTCTCAGGGTTAAGCGGACGAGGTTGAACGCTTCCTCAATCCCTAACGACTCGTCATGCGCTTCTCTACCTGCTAGTTGCTGTTTTAAAACAGTTATCTTGTCCTTAAAGCTCATAGCCTTGACTTCCCCGGCCACGTCTTCGTAAGGCTTCTTCCCCTGCTCGTGGAACAAGTAGGAGACGAGTTTTTCCAAGGCGTGGTCTTCCTTGCTAAGCACCTCCACGCATTTCCTTAAGGGCGAGCCCGCGCTTCCAGGCCTGTAATAGTTGCATTGGTAACTGTAGTAAGCGTTGGGCTCGGTGTACTTCAATAAGGACGGCGCTATCATCCTGCCGTGTTCTTCCAGCTTCTCAGCAAAAACTCTGACTTCTTCCAATGGGTGAGTCTTCCAAACAGAGATGTCTCTTTCAAGCGACCTCGCGTCTATTATGAAGCCTACCTGGGTCTTCACCGCTTGCGGCAACACGTACCTCGCCACGTCCAGGGCCGCGCCTCTCAACTCCCTGTTGTACTTCTTCTCCAGCAACTCCTCGCTCGCCAGGGGGTGTTGCTCCTTCACCCATTCCTCGAAAGGGATTTCCTCTTTCAATCTTTCAACCCCTACTTCTAACAAGGAGCGATAAGTGTCCAGCATCCCCCTAACTGCCTCGTTGTACTTCTTCGCGTGCTCCTCGCTCGCCTCCACGTCAGGGTCTTTGTAGTAGTCCTTGAACTTGACGTAGCGCGTGCTCTTCTCTATGAAGAACGCTAACTGCTCGTAAGCCAACGTCTTCGCGACTAACTGGCTGACCCCGTTGGCGAAGAAGGGTATCCACACCAGGTTGCCCACGCTTCGGTGGCCTATGCGGCCGTACACTTCTTCGTAGAAGCTCCTCGCTTTCAAGAGTCCTGACTCCACCGCTCTGTGCAAGGGTTCAAGCCTTTCAACCAGCAAGGCCAGGTTGTCCTCTCCCTCGTAGCCGGGTATCGCGCCGGTTATCGCGGCTAAGAGGTTGTCCCTGAAGTCCTTGGAGGTGCGGCTCGTGAATGAGAAGAAAGCACCTACTAGTTCGGGCGGCAGGTTCTTGACCGCGAAGACGTAGTCGTCGGCGCTGGTGACGAATTTCAGCAATCCATCCCGCTGCTTCTCGGTGTAAGCCAAGTTGTAGCCCCCTCGGAGTGAATAGTTCGAAGTGTATAAATATATTTCTGTGGTTTAACAGTTATGAAGAATCACAACCTTGCAATGTCGAGGTTCTCCCTGTCCTTGTACATCTTGGGGAGCATGTCGCTGGGCGTCCAAGAAGCAATCACTTCCTCAACGTTCACTGATGCTTGGTACTTGGAATCCGCTGCGTCGCCGTACTGTCCCCTTAGGGTTTCACCCACGTTTAGGAAGACTATCTGTCCGCAACGCCTACCCGCCACTAAGGGTATGATATGGTGGTTGCTGTTATTAGTTATCTCCATGGTCCACCTGTTCACATAGCCCACGTCCCCCCAGCCGGCGCACTTGCAAATGCTCACGAAGTTCCTCCCGAAGCTGCTCCTCGCCTTCATCATCGTGGTGTTTACGAGCAAGCCCCCTATGAATTCCTCTGTGTGGGCGAGTATGGTTTCACCGGGCATTAACAAGATTATTCGCTCACCAGGCCTTATCCCTCTCAACTCTTCCTCAACGCTGTTAAGGATTATCTCGTCCTTCAACCCCCTGAGCCGTGCTAGTCGTTCCAAGTATTGCCTCAGCAACTCCGGCTTTTCCAAGAACTCCTTCTTTGGAATCGCTTTCTCAGGCTCATCCCCCCAAACCCTGGATACGTGGCTTTTGTCGTACATGTTGTAGAGCAAGACTTTTCCCTGCACGGGTGTCTCCCTGTAAAAGTACTCCCTAACGGTCACGCCGTGCCGGGAATGGTTGGA
>CAZTPT010000002.1:0-21091 GCA_964615705.1 uncultured Methanosarcinales archaeon | reverse complement strand
ACTTGTACTCAGACACCTTCCTCAACTTCTCCTTCCACATGGCGCTTGTGAAGAGCCGAGCATTTAAAAGGGTTTCCTTAACAGTCAGAAAAGGAAAACCCAAATTAATAACCACTCTAAAATGACGAAACATTTATAAGGTTGTTTTTAATCCAGTTATTCATGGAGGCGTTGGAGGTGCTCTTGGTGGAGAGCGAGGACAAGGAAGCAGCTCTGAGAGCGTTCTCCAAGCCAGGGTTTAAAGCCGTCTTGGTGGGGAAGCCGGAGGACGGTTTAGCGTTGATAAAAGAGAAGTGTTACGACTTGGCATTCATAGGAATAAACCTCCCGAGGGAAAACCCTTCCCACTACTCCGAGCTGGTTAAAGAGTTGGAGAAGAGGAAGACGTTCTGGGCAGCGATGGCTTCGCAGAGGCGTGGGAAGGAGGAATTGACTTACAGGAAGCTTTGCTGGAAGCCGTTCTGGGAAGAAGTGAACTGTTCCAAGGAGGAACCCTCAACTTGGGCCGAGACTTATCAAGCATTGCTCAAGCCATTCCACCACAACCCTTGCCTTTACGAGGCGTTTAAGGAGCAAGGCTGCTACGAGAACAACTTCTTGAACGACTTGAGGGAAAAGCTGAGGGGGAATGGTTTGAAAGCGTTCCTTTAAAGATTCCGGCAAAGGTTTAAACACAACCTTTTTTAACAACGAGGGAATTCCTTCCTAGGATGAAAGAGTTGAGAGGAGTGGTTGCAGGGGCTAGCGGGATTGGAAGGCACCACTTGAAAGCGTTGCTGGGCGAAGAAGTATTAGTGACTGGCATCCTCGGCTCCACTCCTCAAAGCGCGGATGCAAGGGTGAAGCAGTTATCCTTGGAACACGGCGGCAACCCCTTCTTCAAAGCAAAGCCTTACAACTTGATGCACGAAATGCTTGAGAGGGAGAAGCCAGACCTCGTAACCATAGCCACGCCGGACCACACCCACGACTACCACTTAACCACGGCTATTGCTTACAACGCCAACTCCTTGGTGGAGAAGCCCCCTGTGTGGAACCCTTCGCTCAGCCCTGAGGACAACGTGAAGCTCTTCAAAAAAATATCCAACCTCGCCAGGGAGAAAGGGTTGATACTAGCAGTGAACACCCAGTACCCTGCAACGCTGAAGCACTACCAAGCAATCCACCCCTTCAAGCTTGAAGAGGTCGAGGAGTTCTACATGCGAATGACCCCTGCCGCTAAAGGGTTGGGAATGATTATAGACGTTATGATGCACCCCAACAGCATACTCTTACACCTCTTCCCAGAAGGGGTTATAAAGGAGGGAAGCCTGAGCGTGGAGGGAGGCGAGGAAGCGATAGACTTGCGCTTCCAGTACTCCACCAACTTCAAAGAGGTAAGGGTGCATTACAGGTTCGAGCACAGGGACAAGGCAGAGATAATGAGCAGGGGAGCTGACGTTGAGTACGGGTTCAACAACAAGGTGGTGGAGAGGGTGGTGAAGAGTTGGGACGAGATGCTCTTCAAGGACAAGCACGGCGAGAAACAAGTAAGGGCGAGGAACCCTTTGCACGAATCCTTGGCTGCGTTCGTGAAAGCAGTCAGGACGGGTAACGAGAGGGAGCTATTGGTTAGCAACGAGGAGGCAGCGAAGAACTTGGAGATGCTCGCAGCGGCTGTGAAGTGCTACAACGATGCCTTCGCAGGGAGCTAGTAATCCTTCTAATGGAAAGATTTTAATAACACCTCTCCCAAGCAATGACTCAATGGAGCTGCGCATAGACACCTCCAAGGATTCAGTGGAGGATTTGAAGAGGGTGGTGGAGTTCTTGAAGTCAGTGATTGCCGCGAGGGAGGGCGGCGCAGAGCTTGGAGCGAGTGAGGGATTGTTCAATATGTTCTCAGAAGGGGAAAGTTCTAAGCGGCCGGGGAAGGATGCAAGGGGCGGGGACGAGTTCAGAGTGCTGCCCTACGATTAAACCCTCCCAGCGAGGGTTGAAGGAGAAGTTTTATAAAAAAAGGTGTCGTCCTCAAGCGTTATGGAAGCGAATGCTTGGAGTGACGCTCTGAAGAAGTTCGAAGACGCCGCTGAGACGCTCTCCCTCAAGGAGTGGGAGAGAGAGTTGCTCACCACGCCTGAGAGAGTGGTTCAGGTTTCTTTCCCTGTAGCTATGGATGACTCATCAGTAAGGATTTTCAAAGGGGTGAGAGTGTTGTTCAACACTGCGAGGGGCCCTGGCAAGGGGGGTGTGAGGTACCACCCGTTAGTGGACGCGGAGGAGGTTAAAGCGTTAGCATTCCTCATGACTTTGAAGTGCGCGTTGATGGACATACCTTTCGGCGGCGCCAAGGGAGGCGTCAAGGTGAACCCGAAAGAGTTGTCCAGGGCAGAGCTGGAAAGGCTTACCCGGTGCTTCACCAGGAGCATAAGCAGGGACATAGGTCCTGACATTGACGTGCCAGCCCCTGACGTGTACACTAACGAGCAAGTGATGGCTTGGATTTACGACGAGTACAGCTCGTTGAAGGGGGAGAAAACCCCTGCAGTGGTCACTGGGAAGCCTCTCAGCCTTGGAGGGATACCTGGGAGAGGGGTGGCTACTGCGAAGGGGGCTTTCCACGCCTTGGAGGCAGCGCTTGAACGTATGGGGTTGGAAAAGCCGAGGGTGGTTATTCAAGGCTTCGGGAACGCGGGTTTAAACCTTGCCTTGATGCTTCACTCCGAGGGTTGCAGAGTGGTGGGGGTTTCTGACTCAACTCAAGCAATCCACGACCCCGCAGGGTTAGACGTGGAGGCATTGGCGGAGTGGAAGCGGAGTGGTAAGAGCTTCAAGGACTACCCTTCCGCTAGGAAGGTTGGCGCTGGCGAATTCTTAAGGTTGAGATGCGACGTCTTGGTATTGGCGGCGTTGGAGAACCAAGTCACTGAGGAGAACGCTGACGGCGTGGAGGCGAGGCTCGTTTTAGAAGTGGCTAACAACCCGGTAACAGAGGGGGCTAGGAAGACCCTTCACCGCAGAGGCGTTGTGTGCATCCCGGACATCCTGGCAAACGCTGGCGGAGTAACCGTTAGCTACTTCGAATGGGTTCAGAACAGGGAGGGGGAGTCTTGGAGCGAGGAAAGGGTTTTTGAAGAGTTGGAGGAGCGGATGAGTTCTGCTTTCAAAGAGGTGTGGCGCGAGGCTGAGAAGGGAGGTGTTGACCTCGGAACAGCTGCGGTGATGATAGCTGTTAAGAGGGTTTTAGAGGCTGAAAGGCTTAGACGCTCGTATTAAACACTTAGAAGTGGCACCGTTAAATATTTAATGTTGCTCTTAACAGGGGTTTTGAAGGGGATGGAGAGTTATTACTTCACTTTAGAGGAAGCCGAGGAGTTGCTCCCGGAGGTTGAGGAGATAGTTGAGGAAGCTGTTGCTATAAAGAGGGAGTTGAGGAGGGCTTGCTCCCAGTTATTGTCCAACACGGAAGAGGGGTTGGAAGGCGTCGTGGTGTCCAACCCTGACCGGAAGGAGGTTAAGAGGGTTAAGTTCTTGAACCAAGAGTTGAGGGACGTGGTGGAGGAGTTGGAAGACTTGGGAGTGGTGGTTAGGGACTTGGAGAAGGGAGTAGTTGATTTCCCAACGGTTTTTCAGAGGAGGAAGGCCTTTTTTTGCTGGAGGCTCGGAGAGGAAGGTATAACCAGGTGGCACTTCGAGGAGTGCAGCGAGAAAGAGAGGAGGCGCATATTGAGGCTTGGGAAGTGAGACGGGCAAAGCATTTAAAACAAGGATTCTTTCTGAAGGGTTTATGGAGAAGCCCGGATTTGTGTACCTGAACCACACCTCTGAGGAGAAGTTCCAAGCCTTCGGCGAAACCTTGGAGGAGGCTTTCTACAACGCCGCCTTGGCAGTGACTAACCTGATGACTGACGTTTCAAAGGTGAAGAAGAGGAAAGAGTTCGAGGTGCGCGTCAAAGCGGACTCCTTAGAGGCGTTGCTCTACGACTTCTTGAACGAGTTGCTCTTCCTCCTGGACTCTGAGGGAGTGTTCGTCTCCGGCTTCAAGGACTTAGTAATTGAGAAAGCACGGGGCGGGGAGAAGGGTGGATACTCGTTGAGGGCTAAGGCGTTGGGCGACGACGCTCGCAAGTATGAGAAGAAGGGGGACGTGAAGGCGCCGACTTACGACGAGATGCTCGTTGAGAGGAGGGGCTGCGAGTGGGTGGTGCAAGCAGTGGTGGATGTTTGAGAACGCGCGAAGCACTTGCGAGAGGGTTGATGGGCCCGCCCGGACTCGAACCGGGGATCCCCGCCATGTGAAGGCGATGTCATAGCCACTAGACCACGGGCCCTTCACGGTGATTGGGGAGCGCCTTCTTTTTATAAATTTAATCCAAACTTAACCTCTATGAGGGGTTAGAATAAGCGTTGATAGTTGAGGAATAACTGGTTGGCAGTTTCCTCCACTGTTAAGCCTTTCAGCTCTGCTATCTTTTGAACGCTCTCCACCACGAAGGCGGGCTCGTTCCTGGAAACGTTCGGGTAAGGGCTTAGGAAGGGAGCGTCTGTTTCGGTTAGCAGCCTTGAGAGAGGGGTTTTTCGCACGACGTTTTGGAAGTGTTCCAGCTTCACCACTATGCAGGGTATGGAGAAGTACCAGTCGTTCCTTATCACCCTGTCCACCAATGCCTTCCGCCCCGTGAAGCAGTGCATGACGACCTTGGGGTAGTTGAAGCTTTCAAGTATCTCAACCACGTCCAGCTCTGCCTTCCTGCTGTGAACAATCAAAGGCACCCCTAACTTCTTGGCGAGCATCACTTGCTTCTCGAAGAAGTGCTTCATCCTCTCCCGGTCGGCTTCAACCTTGTAGTCCAAGCCGCACTCCCCTATAGCGACTGGTTTTTCGCTCTCTATGAAGGCGAGTTCCTCCTCAAATTCCTGGTCTGAGAGGTTGTTCACCTCGTCCGGGTAAACGCCCAGTGCCGGTTTCACGATGGAGTGCTGCTCTGAAAGCTTTAGGACCGCCCGGTTGCTCGCGGGGTTCACCCCGTTGCTAATCACTGCTTTCACTCCTTGCTGCTCCGCTCTTTCAAGCACTTCGTCAAGGTCTTTGAACTGGGGCATGTCTAGGTGGGCGTGGACATCTGCGAGCAACATTTTCACTGCTTCATTCTTTGAAAGGTTTCAGCGATGTCAATCACGTACTTCCCGTCTTCCAACTTGTAAATCAATGGTTGCTTCTTGAAAAGGTTGACGAGGTCTAACTCGTACTTCCCAGGCTTCAACACGTTGATTGACTCGAAGTCCAGAACCACGGGTGCTTCTTTCTCCTTCTTCTCCCCGACCAGGTCTAAGACGTCCTTCTCTATCTTCTTCCTTTCAGCGGGTGTTAGCTTCTCAATCCTCTGCCTCGCCTTCTCCAACTGGTTCTCTCTTATGTAGAAGAACAGCCTCGCCCCGCACGTGCAGCCCTTCAATATTTGGGAGTCTCCATCGTCGTAGAGGGTGCCGCACTTCACGCATTGATGAGGCATTTCAACCCCTCTTCCTCGTCTGGGTTAAGAGTTGTATCTTGTCAGGGTCTTGCTTTATCTCCTTCACTATCTTAGCGGGGCCTATTATGGTTAATCCCTGCCTGTCCCCCAGGATGAAGCTTATGAACAACTCCTTCAACTTCTTTAACGAGTCCTTGGCCTTAACAGTGGGGTATATCACTGCCAGCTCCACTCCCTTGAAGCGCTCGTTTATCTCCTCCATCGTCCTCTTTATCAACTCTGCTTCTTCCTCGCTCTTCAGCTTGCCCTCCAACACGACTATCTTCTCCTCCTTGACTAGTTTGAGAAGCTTCTTGATGCGCGCGTTGGAGTCCAGGCCTTCTATCTCCGAGTGGGGTATGAATTGGATGGTTAACATCTCACTTCACCAGTTTGAACAGCATCTTGTAAAAGTTCTCCATGTTCTTCCCGTACTTTGCGCTTATCCCTATCACTTCGTACTGGGGGAACGCTGCTTGTATCTTCTTCAAGTTGGACTTCTTCAGGTCTATCTTGTTGCCAACTATCAACACGGGTATCTTCCTGGCTTCCAAGTTGCCTATGATTGTGATGTTCACTTGGGAGTAAGGGTCCAGCGTGGAGTCCAACACCACTATTACCACGTCCACGTTGTCCAACCACTTTATCGCTTCTATCACTCCCTTCGTGGCTTCCTTAGCTCTCTGCTTCGCCTCCTTCTCGCTCAGCCCTGCCTTGACGAATTCCTCATAGTCAATCTTAGTGGCTATTCCGGGAGTGTCCACCAGGTTGAAGGTTAACTCGTCGCCCTCTTCGTTCTTAATGGTTATTTGCTCCTTTATCTGGATCTCCCTGGTCTCGTGGGCAACGCTTGAAACCGTTCCTATCTCCTCGCCTATCCAGTCCTTGCATATCCGGTTAGCGAGGGTGGTTTTCCCCCCGTTGGGGGGGCCGTACAGACCTATCTTCACCTGCCCTTTCTTGCGGAGAAGGTTTTTGAAGAAGCGGTTCAAAAAATTCTTGAATATCGCTATCATTCAAGGGATTATTCAACACCCTCTTTATATAAGTTACGATTGGAGCGGAGCCAGGAGTAACCCTTCTCCTCTAGCAAGTGCGCCAGTTTTTCAGAGCCCTTCGCCGCTATCCTGCCATCTATCATGACGTAAACAGTGCTTGGTTGCAAGTAGCGGAGTATTCTCTGATAATGCGTTATGAGCAGCACGCCCATGGAGGGGTTCTCCTTCATCACTTGCTTAACCCCTTCCGCTATCCTCTTCAAGGAGTCTATGTCCAGCCCTGAGTCCGTTTCGTCCAGCACTGCCAGGGTTGGCTTCAGCACTGCTAGTTGCAACACCTCAGCTTTCTTCAACTCCCCTCCTGAGAATCCTTGGTTGAGGGGCCTGGACAAGAACTCCTCGCCAAGCCCTACCAGTCTTGCTTTCTCCTCAACGAGTTTTTTAAAGCTTATCAAGTCGGGGCTTTCCCTCTTGCTCGCGAGAGCCGTTCTTAACAGGTTGAGCAGGGTTAAGCCAGTTATTGGAGGGGGGTGTTGAAATGATAAGAACAAGCCCTTCCTCGCCCTCTCCTCAGGCTTCAATACTAAGAGGTCTTCTCCGTTGTAAGTGACTCTGCCTGAAACCACTTCGTAGGCGGGGTTCCCCATCACCACTTGGGCGAGTGTGCTTTTCCCTGAACCGTTGGGGCCCATCAGAGCAGTCACTTCCCCGCTCCGCGCTTCCAGGTCAACCCCTCTGAGTATCAGCTTCCCTTCAAGCTTCACCTTTAACCCTTCAATCCTTAACCCTTCCACTTCTCAGCCTCCTCAGCCTTCATCTTGACCAGTGCTTTCTGCAACGCTTTCAACCCTAGCAACGCGCACTTGACGCGCGCGACGCTCAGGTTAACCCCGAGTAGTTGGAGCAAGTCCTCCCTTCCAATCCTTAACACCTCCTCAGGTTTCCTCCCCTGCACGAGTTCTGAAACCATGGATGCCGCTGCCTTGCTCACCGCGCACCCCTCGCTGGTGAAGGCGGCGCGCACCTTCCCGTCTTCCAGCTTCACGCTCCAAGTCACCACGTCCCCGCAGAGAGGGTTTGAATCCGTGAATGTGAAGTCAGCGTCTTCTAGGGAGCCGTAGTTCCTAGGGTGCTTGTAGTGGTCTAGCAATACTTCTCTGTATATGCTCATAGTGAATCCTCACAGCAACTTCTTCACCTTTTCAAGCGCGTGTGAAAACCTTTCAAGGTCTTCTTGGTCGTTGTACGCGTGGAAGCTCGCCCTGCAAGAAGCGTTCAACCCTAACGCTTTGTGCAACGGGAGGGCGCAGTGGTGACCCGCCCTGATAGCCACTCCTTCCTCGCTTAGCAACTCGCTAACGTCGTGAGGGTGCACCTTTGGAAGGTTGAACGCTACCATGGTCTTCGCGCAGCCTTCTGCGTAAACCGCTGCTCCTTTTCTCAAAAGGATTTCCTCAGCTGCTTCTGCCAAGCCCTGGTTGAATGACTCCACATTCCTCAACCCGAGCTTTTTCAAGTACCTCAACGCTTCGGCGTGGCCTATGACGCCTGCTACGTTGGGCGTGCCTGCCTCGAACGAGTGCGGGAATTCTAGGAGCTCGAAGCCTTTCTCGCTCGCGCTCTTCACCGCTCCTCCCCCGTGGGTTAACGGCTTGAACAAGCGTTGTGCTTTCCTCGCAATCCTTAAAACACCCACGCCTGTCGGCCCCAGCGCTTTGTGGCTGGAGAAAGCTAGCACATCTGCTAGCAAATCCTCCGCGTCTAGTTCTCGGTGCGGCGCGGATTGAGACGCGTCCAGCACCGTGACTGCGCCAACCGCTTTCGCCTTTGAGAATATCTTCCTAACAGGGTTCTCCACTCCTAGCACGTTGGACACGTGGACAACGGAGACCGCTTTGGTGTTCTCGTCTATCAAGGAGCGCGCTTCTTCCAAGTCGAGGGAGTGGCCCTTCAACGGTATGAATCTGACTTGGAACCCTTCCTTCTCAGCCCTTGCCAGCCAAGGGACGAGGTTGGAGTGGTGTTCCATCACTGTCAGGACAACGTTGTCATCCCTGCCCAGCTCCAAGGACTTGGCAACGGTGTTTAACGACTCCGTGGCGTTCTTGGTGAACACCACTTCTTGGGGCGGGGCGTTGATGAAGGAAGCGGTTTCAGCCCTAGCTGCTTCGTACATCTCAGTTGCTTCCTCGCTCAACTTGTGTATCCCTCTGTGTATGTTGGCGTTGAACCGCTCGTAGTACTCGTTCATCGCCTCCACCACCGAGACGGGCGTCAAGGAAGTAGCCGCGCTGTCAAGATAGGTTAACGGTTTCCCATTCACCCTTCGCTTCAGGAGCGGGAAGTCCTTCTTCAAGTCCTCCCAGTTAAGGCTCGGCCCTGGCGTGCTCATCCCAACACCTTTCCTCCTTATCATCCTCATCACGCTCTTCGCCCAGAGCTTCGCTTAGCGCCGCTCTCAGCTCTGCCTCCAATGCCGCCTCAACTGCTCTCAACGCTTCCCCCCTCATCTTCCACCCTTCCAGAGGTTCCTTTAAGAACCCCTTCGCCACTTCAAAAGCCGCGGCTCTGGGGGGCAATCCCCTGGTGGCGAGGTAGTATAGTTCCTTCTCGCTTATCTCCTTGCAAGTCGCTCCGTGGCTGCATTGAACGTCGTTGGTGAGTATTTCCAGCTCGGGAGCTAGCCGGGCGCTCCCGCCTCCGAGGTTCAAAGCGTCCACCCTTTCGTAGCCTTTGGACCGCGAAGCGTCCCTCTCAATTCTTATCAATCCGTTGAAGCGCAGCTTTCCCAGCAACGCTGCCCTGGCTTGAAGCAACGAGCGAGTCTCCCTAGCTTGGTGGGTTATGGAGTCGTTGAAGGAGAGCTCTTCGCGAGCAGTTCCAGAAGCAGCTCTGCAAGCCGCTATCACCCTTCTCAGCGTTGCCTCAGCGCCTTCCCCCAGCAGCTGTATGTGGGCGGCGCAGCCCTCTCGCAGGGTGATGGTGCAGTGCTCCAGGGCTGCGCCGCGCCCCAGGGTTGCTCGCAGCGTTGAGCCCTCTTCCAAGCCGTGCAGGGTTGCAGAGGAGCCCTCTTCTTGGAAGAGTTCCAAGCTCAACCGCTCTGCTTCCAGGTTCACGGAGAGCTCCGAGCCCTTCTCTAAGAGTATGAAAACGCTTAGCGACTCTCCGGCTAGGCGTAGCTCCGAGCTTGCTCCCGCAGGGTTTCTAAGGGCGACCACTCCTGGCCGTAGCTTGAACTCCTCCTTTAAAGAAGTGTCCTCTGCCAACGCCCCCTTCACGGCCAAGCAGTTTGCCAACTCGTTGCTTGAACGCTTCACCTCAACCAACCCCTCCCTCTATCTCCAACTCTATCAACCTGTTCAGCTCTAACGCGTATTCCAACGGGAGCTCCCTCACAACTGGTTCCATGAAGCCTGTCACCACGGTCTTCCTGGCTTCTTCCTCGGCCAAGCCTCTGCTCCGCAGGTAGAACAATTGCTCCTCGCTTATCTTGCTAACAGTTGCCTCGTGGCTCACCTCGGAGCGCTCAGCGTTAACGCTTATCAACGGCCAAGTGTTGGTGCTTGACTCCTCGTCCAAGAGTAAGGCGTCGCAATCCACCCTGCACTTAGCGTTGAGAGCGCTCCTCTTCACCTCGACCAAGCCCCTGTAGCTAGTCACGCCCCCTCCCTTGCTTATACTCTTGCTCGTGATGGTTGAGGAAGTGTTGGGCGCTAAGTGGTACACCTTCGCCCCGACGTCCTGGTTTTGGCCTTCGCCTGCGAAGGCTATTGACAAGTGCACAGCCTTGGAGTTAGCCCCTTTCAACACGCTGCAAGGGTAGAGCATAGTCACTCCGCTGCCAAGGTTTCCCCCGACCCATTCAATCACTCCCTCCTCCTCCACCAACGCCCTCTTGGTGTTCAAGTTGTAAGTGTTCTTCGACCAGTTCTCAACCGAGCTGTAACGCACCTTAGCCCCCCTCCCCACGAATATCTCGACGCACCCCGCGTGCAGCGAGCTCTTCTGGTATAAGGGGGCGCTACAACCCTCTACGTAGTGGACTTCTGAACCCTCATCCGCTATTATCAAGGTGTGCTCGAATTGCCCCATGGATTCAGAGTTCATCCTGAAGTACGCTTGCAACGGCATGGTGACATTCACCCCTGGAGGGACGTAGATGAAGGTCCCGCCGCTCCACACAGCGGCGTGGAGCATGGCGAACTTGTGAAGCGTGACGGGGACGCAGGAAGTCATGAAGTGCTTCCTCACCAGTTCGGGGTGTTTCCGAACCGCTTCGTCCATGTCCCTGAAAACCACTCCTTTTGACTCCCATTCCTTTTTCAAGTTGTGGTAAACGATTTCCGACTCGTACTGAGCCCCTGCCCCGCTAAGCGCCTTCCTCTCCGCTTCGGGTATTCCTAGCTTTTCAAAGGTTTCCTTTATGTAATCAGGGAGTTCCTCCCAGGACTCCTTCTTGGAAGCGCCTGGCTTGACGTAGTACTTTATGCTTTCAAGGTCTAGCCCTGAGAGGTCGGGACCCCAGGTTGGGAGCGGGGTTGATTGGTACAGCCTCAACGCTTTCAACCGCTTCTCCGTCATCCATCCGGGCTCGTCCTTGTCCCTGGATATGGCTAGCACTACTTCCTCCGACAATCCTTCTGACAAACCTTGCTTTGAACGTGTTGATTTCATCCTAGCTTCCTCAACGCGTTAACGGTTTCCTCAAAAGATTTCAGGAAAAAGTTGATTTCCTCCTTGGTAGTAAGCCTCCCTATGCTCACCCTCAACGTACTCAGCGCGTCTTCCCCAAAGCCCATCGCTGTCAAGACGTGGCTAGGCTTCATCTCAGAAGCGGTGCAGGCAGAGCTCGTGGAGACGCACACCCCCTTGCTGTTGAGGTGCTTGACCAAGGCGTCCGCCTCCACTCCTTGAACGGTAACGCTGGTAATGGTCGGCACCCTTTCCTCCCCGTTAATCTTCACCCCTTCTACGAGTTTAAGCCGTGACTCTAAGTAGTTGTGAAGCTCTTTCACTTTTCTAAGCTCTTCCTCTGTGTAGAGCTGGACCGCCTTGGCGAAGCCCTTTATTCCTGGAACGTTCTGCGTGCCAGGCCTCAACCCTCTTTCTTGAGGCCCTCCTGAGAGCAACGGCTTCACAGGGGTTCCTTTCTTCAGGTAGAGCGCTCCCACCCCTTTCGGGCCGTGAACCTTGTGGCTGGAGTAAGAAGCAGCGTCCACGAGTGAGAGGTCTAGTTGCTCTTTGCAAAGGGATTGTACGCAGTCAAGGTGCAGCAAGGCGCCCGCCTCCCTGCACAACTCGCTTATCTTAGGAATTTGTTGCAACGCTCCTGTCTCGTTGTTAGCGTGGGCAAGGGTTACTAGGGCGGCTCCTCTGCTTAAAGCCTGCCTCAACTCTTCCAAGTCCACCTTTCCAGATCGGTCAACGTTCAAGTACACCACTTCAAAGCCTTCCCTCTCCAAGTCCTTGCAAGCTTCCAGGACGGATTTGTGCTCTGCCTTAGAGGTTACTATGACTCCTTTGCCTTTCAACGCCTTCGCTATGCCTTTCACTGCCAAGTTGTTTGACTCTGTGCCTCCAGAGGTGAATATTATTTCCTCCGGCGAAGCACCCACTCTTTCAGCTATCACCCTCCTCGCTTCTTCCAACGCCTGCCTTGCTAGCTCCCCGGCGAGGTGCCTTGACTCTGGGTTTCCGTGAGGCGCTTCAAGCATTGCCTCCAGCACTGCCGGGTCTGGCTTGGTGGTTGCTGCGTTGTCCAGGTATGCTTTCACCTCGTTCATCTCTTCTCAAAGCACACGTTGCACTCTTTCAACTCAGGGTTTTCCGCTTTGTGAATGGAGCAGGTTATCCTCTTCACCTCTTCTGTGAGCAGGATTCTCTGCACCTCTTCCAGGAAGGAGGATTCTCCTCGCAAGAGCCTCTCGCTAGCCTCTTCCACCCTTCCTAAAACGCTTCGCGGAAACCTTATCTTGAACGCTCTCTTCTCGTTAAAGTATTGTGAGATTGCTGCAGGCGTCAAACCGAGCTTCTCCGCGGCTTGCTTCCTGGAGAGCCCTTGCTTGGCCAAGGCTTTCGCGAACTCCCTCCTAAGAGCTGGTATCACCCTCCACAGCTCCACTTCTTGCGGGACGCCCCCCATAAAGAGTTAACAATCGTTAATGGTTTATATAGCTTTGCATTAAAAGAGAAAAAGAGTTTGAAAGTTTTTCAGTTCTTGAATATCTCGTGCAGGTCCACCTTGGACTCCGGAGGCTCTTCCTCCTGCTCGGCGCTCTTCCGCGGAGCTTGCTCCTCGTAGAGCTGCTTCAACGGCTTGTCCGGCTCAAGGCCTAGGTCGGAGGCAACTGCTTGCTCAGGGGTTTCTCCGCGGCACTCCTCGCACCCCTCCAGCGCTTCCTTCGAGCGTTCCTCAAGCGCTTGTTCTGAGCATTGGCTAGAATCCCCGTCTCCTGTTCCAGGCGTTTTTTCCTCGCTCCTCCTCAAGAAATCCTCCTTCTTGGCGTCAAAGTCCTTCGTGACTTCCCTCTCAGTCCTGGATATGTTCTTAGCCATTTCAAGAGCTAAGCTCTTGGAAGGGGCGAGACCTGTCTTGTGAAGCATCGCTGCAAGTTTGGCTGTTCTCTCGTCATAGTCGTCCATAAACCACCACCGTTAAAATTTTAGATACCTGTATACCATTATCTATATTTAAATCTTTTGTTTTGATACTGGTTAGCTGTTTAAGAACACCACGCCCCCCTCCACCCGGATAACGTTCCTCCCCTTGCTCAACACCCCTGCAACAGGAACCTCCAAGAAAGCTATGTACCTCAAATGCTCGTAAGAAACCACCAAGTCCCAACCCTGCTGAACGGTTATGTTATAGTACTCCCCATTCAACGTTACCGGGATGTAGAACTCTCTTTGATATCCTTCTCCCACCTTGGCAGCCAACGCCACCTCGTTAGACACCAAGTTGCCGAGCTGAGACATCACCTCCAAGTTCTCCACGTCCCTCACGCTTATCATCCTGTCCTGAAGCACGAAGAACACGCTGGTGAACAGCAACAGCATGAACGCTGATATGATGACGAATTCTATGCTCACCTGCCCCTTCAACCAGCCACCTCCTCCAAGGAAACGTAAGAGCCGAGGGATGAAACCTTAACCTTGGTCAAGCCAGGGGTGAAGGACAAGGAGATGTTCCCACCGTAAGGAGCGGATATGTTCACCTTGCTGAAAAACACGGCGTCGCTCACCCCGTTCTGAGTGTCGTAGGTAATGACGAGTTCCTCGTCGTCCAATACGTACACGTTCCTTACGTTGTCAGGGAAGTTTATGGTGACCGTTCTCCAAGAGTTCTGGCCAACCGCGTAAACTTCCTCCACCGTTCCGAGCAACTCGTTGCCAGCACCGTTAATCCTCGCGCCAACCACTTGGTCGTTGGACACCTTGGAGAAGGAGTAGAAGAGGTAAGTTCCAGGGACGAGCAAAACCAACGCCAACCCAACAACTAAGATGTACTCGAAAGAAGCCTGCCCCTTCGCGCGCCTCATGCAACGTTCAACAACTCTCCAAGTATAAAAGGTTTATGGTGGGAGGAGACCAAAATATTTATTAAGAAACCAGGAAACCAGCAGGGAATGGTTTCCAGGAGGAAGCGGAAAGCCAGAAAGAAGGCTTCTAAAAAGGAGAAACCTAAAAAGGAGGAAAGAGTTGAAACCGCTCAAACCCCCTCAGAAACCGCGAGGAAAGGATTCTTCGCAATGATTTACGAGGAACACTACAAGTCCTTGCTCGTCATACCCTTCCTGATGCTCGCAGGAGCCCTGGGAGTGATTGCTTGGAAACTCGCAACGACCGGCACCATCATTGACCAAGACGTTTCTTTAAAGGGAGGGCTGAGCATAACCTACCTGGGAGGAGACGTTCCAGGGCTGGAGGGCTACTTGCGAGAAAGATTCCCGAAAGGAGACATCGTTGTTAGAAAGGTTTCAGAGCTGGGCAGGGTGAAAGGGATAATAATAGAGGCGTCAGACGTGGACAGCAAAGCCTTCATTGACGCGTTGAAAGAAAAAATACCCGGCTTCGAAGAGCAGTCCTCGGTGGAGAGCATAGGGCCAAGCCTGGGGAGCAGCTTCTTCAAGCAAACAATGCTCGCCATACTAGCAGCGTTCGTGTTGATGTCCCTAGTGGTTTTCTACTACTTCAGAACCTTCACGCCAAGCATGGCAGTGGTCCTAGCCGCGTTCTCAGACATAACCGTGACCATAGGGGTGATGAACCTGCTAGGCTTGAAGCTCTCAACGGCGGGAATAGCCGCGTTGCTCATGCTGATAGGTTACTCGGTTGACACGGACATCTTGCTAAGCACGAGGGTGTTGAAGGAGAAGGAAGGCTCAGTTATGAAGAGGGTTTTAAGCGCTGTGAAGACAGGGCTGACCATGAACGTCACCACGCTGGCAGCAGTCACTGTGGCGTTGTTCATGTCCCAGTCAGAAACCATAAGCCAGATAATGAGGATACTCCTCATAGGGTTGCTAGCGGACGTGATAAACACCTGGATACAAAACGTTGGCATCCTAAGGATTTACCTTGAGAGGAAGGAGGCTCGTTGAATGCTGAAGAAATTGTTGAAGCACCCGAGGATACTAGTTTTGATAGCCGCGCTTCTCCTCTCCATAGCAGCTATAAACCCGGCTCCCGGCCAGGAAGGGCTAGCCATAAGGAGCGTGGCTAAGAACAGCTCCGCAGAGCTCGCTGGTATTAAGAGTCCTGAACCCACAACCGCCCCCCGGAGCAGGGAAGTGGTTCTGAGCATAAACAACTACCCCTTGAAAACCTTGGAGGACTACTACAGTTATGTCTCCACCCTGCCTGTGAATCAAACAGTAACGTTGAAGACTAACAAGAACCTCTACGTGTTGAAAACCCTGCCGGAGTACAACGTAACCTACACTGGCAGGAACGTCACCAGAATCGTTTCAGAAGAAGTGTTCAACGAGACGCTTAACAAGACCGTTAAGGTGAACAAGACAGTAACCGAGCCTGAAGTCATCAAGAAAGTGGCGGGCGTGGCTGACCTCGGGTTAACGCTCTACCCAGCTCCGAAGAGCAACATCCGCATGGGGCTTGACTTGACAGGAGGGACAAGGGTTATCCTGAAGCCAGAGGAGCCCGTGTCACCTGACGACATGGACATATTGCTGGCTAACATAAAGGAGAGGCTCAACGTTTACGGGTTGAGCGACATCGTTGTGAGGTCCGCGTCAGACTTGTCAGGGGAGAAGTTCATAATAGTGGAGATAGCAGGAGCCACCAAGGAGGAAGTTGCTGGGCTGATAGCGAGGCAGGGGAAGTTCGAGGCAAAGGTTGGGAACCAGACAGTGTTCAAAGGGGGGAAGGACATAACGTACGTGTGCAGGAGCGCTAGCTGCTCAGGCATAGACCCGAGGAGGGGTTGCGGTCAGAGCAACGGCCAATGGTTCTGCAGCTTCTACTTCCAGATAAAGCTAAGCCCTGAAGCAGCGCAGCGCCAAGCAGAAGCCACGAAGAACTTGGAAGTGGTGAACGACGAGACAGGTTCGTACTTGAGCGAGCCATTAACCCTCTTCCTCGACGACGAGCAAGTGGATTCTTTAAGGATAGACGCGAGCCTGAAGGGAAGGGCGGTGACTGACATATCCATAACAGGGTCTGGGAGCGGAGCCACGAGGAAGGAAGCGTTGAGCAACTCTTTGAAGCAGATGAAGAGGCTTCAAACCATACTCATAACTGGGAGCCTGCCAGTAAAGCTGAAGATTGAGAGGACTGACACGTTGAGCCCGTTGCTGGGAGAGCAATTCTTAAGGAACGCTGGGATGATAGGGTTGGTGGCTGTGCTGGCAGTCACGCTGGTGGTGTTCCTAAGGTATAAGAGGTTGGAGATAACCGTGCCCATGATTATAACGATGCTCTCAGAAGCGGTTATAATACTCGGAGTGGCTGCGATGATTGGGTGGAACCTGGACTTAGCAGCGATAGCGGGTATAATAATAGCGATAGGTACAGGGGTGGACGACCAGATAGTCATAGTTGACGAGACCATTGGGAGGAAGAAGGTCGAGAGGACTTGGAAGGAGAAGCTTAAAAACGCGTTCTTCATCATATTCGCTTCTTACTTCACCTTAGTGGTTGCAATGATACCTTTGTGGTTCGCAGGAGCTGGCTTGCTGAGAGGATTCGCGATAACCACTATTCTCGGCGTGAGCGTCGGCGTCTTCATAACCAGGCCTGCCTACGCGGCAATGGTTGAATTCCTGCTTAGAAGGAAGGAGTGAGAAGCCCTTTCACTGCTCGCATTCTCGTTTAAAGAAAGAAACCGGTATGGGCCCGCCCGGACTCGAACCGGGGACCCCCGCCGCGTCGAGGCGATGTCATAGCCACTAGACCACGGGCCCTCTTCGATGGGCGAAAAGGGTAATATTTAAATTATTTACTGTTAGCAACCTTCACGATGTATTACGATGACATAGCAGGGGGGTACGACGAGCTTCACGGAGCGGAGCAGGAGCGGAAGCTAAGGGTTATAAGCGCGGAGTTAAGCCTGAAGCCCTGCCAGAAGTTGCTGGACGTCGGCTGCGGCTCAGGGATTTCTTTCAAGTTCTTCAACTGCGAGCGGGTCGGCGTGGACTCCTCAAAAGAGTTGCTCGGCAAGGTTGAAGGGGGAGTGGTGGTGGAGGGGCGCGCTGAGGAGTTGCCGTTCCAAGACGGATTCTTCGACGCGGTGATATGCGTGACTGCCATTCACAATTTTGAAGACCCTGAGAAGGCGTTGGACGAGATGCTAAGGGTGGGGAGGGACTCGTTCGTGGTGAGCGTGTTGAAGAAGTCTTTGAAGAGGGAGTTGTTGGAAAGGCTTTTGAGGGAGAAGTTCAGGGTGGTAAAGGTGGTGGATGAAGGGGTTGACGTCATATACTTCTTGAAACGCAGAGTTGAGGAGTAAAGGGAAGGTTTAAAAGCTGGGAGGATTCCATCACTTATGGACTTGGGCTTCTACTACGCATTGATTGAAAAGGCGAGGCAGGTGCTTGGCAGGAACGGGATAGACTTGAGAGCACAACCGCCTGAGGAGAGAGAGATTGACTTGGAGGGGTTGGTCAAGTCTGTGGTGAAGTTCTCCAATGGGAAAGGATTTACATCCCGGGCGTGCCTCGACCAGAGCTTAAGGGTTGTTCCTTGCTACAAAGGCAGAAACTCTGAGAGGTTAGAGGGAGAGAGGAGGATAACACACCCTGTTCAGAGCGGCGTTGTGCCAGGGATTGTGTTGAAGAGTTACGCAGTTGCGCACCCTGTCCCTTTTCAGCAGCGCATGCTTGGAGATGCGGAGGACTTCGCCTCGCTCACAGAAGCGTCGGGTGGATTGTTCTCGTTGCAAGTCTTCCTCTACACTGGCGTGCACTTGTTCGTGCCGGTGGATTCGGAATCGTTGTGAAGGGCTAGCAGCTTGCAAGAGGTGAATTTTGAGAGGAAGAAAAGCTTGAAGGCGTTGCTGGAGGAAGGGGTTTTAGGGATTGGAATAGCGCCCTCGACTGACTTTGAAAGGTTTAACCCTTACAAGGCGTTGAGGAGGGCTAGCGAGGAGGGGATGCTGGTAAAGGCAACCCCTTTGATTTACAGGTATAAATGAAAGGGTTGAAAAACGAAAAGTATATAAATAAATGTTCACTCTACAGTGGTAAAGGTGGTGTTAGTTGAGGTTGTTATTTTCAATAATGGTTGTTAGCGCGTTGCTGCTCTCAAGCATTCAGGCAAGCGCTCACTCCGAGAAGGACTACTTCAAAGACCATTCCTACATAAGGAAGGCTAAGTGGGAGCGCTTCGTAACCAGCAGGGCGTTTCCCCCAGTGGTTTACTTCTACCCTTACGGGAAGAGGCCGTGGGTAAAGCCGCACGGCGAAAGCGTTCCAAGCATTGCCCCGATAGCTGAAAGCAACCCTTTCTTCGGCTTCAGGTACGTGAGAATGTACCACTGCCACTCGCCATTCTACTGCCACTACCACAACGTGTTCGTGGAGTGAGCCGAGTTCACAACTTATTTCACTTTTTTAAGAAATTCTCCATCTCTCTCACGAAGCGCTCGGCCTCTTTAAAGTAGTGGTCGAAGTGCTCCCCGCTAACCCTTTGAATGTCGCCGTGAGTTATGCCCTTCATCAAGTGGTAGAAGTTGTCCACGGTCTTGGCGTGGCGTGGCTCCAGCAAGCCCGGCTTCACCAGTTTCTCCTTCAGCAGTGCGGCTGCTCGTTCAGGGCTTGGGGGGACCTCGTTCATCTTCATCAACACCGCGTGAGTCGCGTCTATAACTGCCCAGTAGAGGTCCACCAGTCCTTGGAGCAAGTGCCACTGCGAACTCCTCAGGGATAGCGGCGCCTTGTTAAAGTAAGCCCACACGCTCTCAGCAGTAGGCCTTATCCTTCCCTGGCGGAGCAAGAGTTGCAAGGGTTCGAAGAAGCCTGTGTCTATTATAGGGACCCCGTCCCTTAAAACGTTCACCGCCACGGGGTCTCCTGCCCGGACGTACTCCCAAAAACTAGTAAACCTCAATGTGATGACGTGGAGCTTCTCCGAAACATCCCTTATTATCCTCTCCATTATCACCCTGTAAGTCTGAACTAACTCCTTTGTGAGAAGCACGGAGACGTCGTCCACTATGACCAACACGTCTATGTCTCCCTTCCCGCTCCCAACCTTCGCCTCTATCCCCTCACCTTCAGGGACGGTGACCGTCTTCCTCGCGGCGCTACCGAACAAGACAACTCCTTTGAGGAAGGATCCGAACTCTTTGTGCGCCTTGACCGAGAACTTGTAAACGACTTCTAATTCTTCCTTGGCGTACTTGTCAGCGTTACTAACGCCTCTCTTCTCAATCTTGAACTCCAAAAAACACTCACCTCTTCTTAAAAGCTTAGGACGCGCTAGTATAAAAAGTTAACCCTTGAACACGTAGTGATACACAGGGACTTGTCGATGCCAGTGAATCCTCTCAGGCTTGAGGGAGAGCTTGTACACGTTGTTGTAGAGGAGAAACACCCCTTTGAACTCGGCTAAGAGTTTCTCCTCCAACTCTTTTAAAGGCTTGTCAGGGTTTATGAACAACGCGTCGTACTTGGAAAGGTCTTCCTCGGAGTAGTCTCCGACGTTGAACTTCGCGCTCAAGCCGAGCTCTTCCCTAACCCTCAAAGCGGTTTCCACGAGTCGAGGGTCGCATTCTATTCCTGAAGCGTTGGTGAACAAGGAGGCGAGTAACGCAACCCTTCCGTCCCCGCTCCCCAAGTCTAAGAAGTGGCGGAAGCGTTCAAGGTGCACCTCTTGAAACACCGAGTGTAAGACGTCAAGCCTGGAAGGGCCCCACAACCCCTTAACAGTCCTTCTCACCTTCAAGAATTTGTCTAGCTCGGAGTACTTGCGAACGAGTTCGTTGAACAAGCCTATTCTAGTTGGACCTCGCTCCACAACTTCCACTCGTTGCTCGGCGCGTACGCTCCTACGATGTAGAAGGGAGGAGCGGCGTAGCCGTGATGCGCGCCGTGGAACTGGGCAAAGCTTGGACCCCTGTCAACCGCGTACACCGGGCTTCCGAAGTAGCTGAACGTTTCAGGGACTATGGTTAAAGCGTTGAAGCTCCCGGACTCCACAACAATGTCCTCTATGCCTTCCTCCTCTATAATCTTCAAAACCTCTTTCATAGGGACGTTTCCCTCGCCGGGGCTGAGGTGTTCGTCGTCGTAGCCAAGGTTGTCCGTCACGTGTATCTGGCCTATGTAGCCACCCTTCACCAACTCCTTCACCTTGGAGAGGTACCACTTGTTAAACCTCTTCTCAGTGTCTTCAGGCTTCTCGCCTGGCTTTGCCTTGAAGTGCTGCCTCCACATGTTGAAGTGCCCCGTGTCCAGCGTTCCTTTTATGTGTTGCTTCGCAACCTTCTCCGCTTGTTCCTTGCTTAAGCCGTGCTTCTTCACAAGCATCTCCTTGAACGCCTTCCTAGACGACTTTATCAACTCCATCACCTCGTCGGGATGGCTCCCGTAGTAATTAGGGAGGTAGCTCTCCGGAGAGACGTAAACAGGCCTCTTAGTCTTCTTCTCACGGGTTTTCTGCCACGCGAACTCCGCAGCCCTCGCGATGGTGTCCGCGCTCCTCTGAATAGCGACTTCTGATATCGGCTTTATATGATTCAAAGACTCCTCGAGCTTCCTTGCCTCCACGTCGAACGATGCTGCTGCCTCGTGGATGTGCTTTAACTGCCTTTCAAGTTTAACCTTGGTATTCCTTAATATCTCTGAAGGGGTTAGGTACTTGTTCCCCAAGAACTCTCCGGCCAAGCCTCCGTAACCAACACTCTTCACTATGCTCCACTTCTCATCATCTGACAACTGGCTCTCCATCTTCTCAAAGTACTTTAAAGCTTGGTCAACCTTCTCTAGCTCTTCCCTTATTTGTTCATAATCGCCCGTGTAGTAGAGCGAAGTCCCCCTGCTCCTGAGCAATTGCTCCATCGTCCTGGCAATGTAGTATTCCTGCTCAGGAGTCCTCCCAGTTTTCTTCGCGCGTTCCACGAAGTCCTGCCATGTGAGCTTCCTA
>CAZTPT010000001.1:0-21389 GCA_964615705.1 uncultured Methanosarcinales archaeon | reverse complement strand
ACTTCGCGCCCAGATAATCCCCTTGTTGTTGAAGAACCTCTCGGAGAACAAGCACCAGGAATACCCTCAGAACTTGTTCGAGATAGGAACGGTTTTCAAAGGGTTGTGTGAGAAGCCTTGCCTTGGCGTTGTTCTTTGCGGCGAGGAAGAGGACTATACCAGGGCTAAGCAAGTATTAGAGGCGTTAATGGAGGGGTTGGGCTTGGCAGCGGTGTACGAGGAGTGCGAGGATTCCAGGTTCATAGCTGGAAGGGCTGCTGAAGTGTTGTTGAACAAAGCAGTGGTTGGTGTGATAGGCGAAGTGCACCCTGCTGTTTTGGAGAACTTCTCCTTGGAAACCCCTGCGTCAGCGTTTGAGCTGGACTTGGAGTTGTTGTTCAAGAAATTCAAAGAGGAGGGTTAGTGATGCGTAAGAGGTTTCAAGTAACGGTTATTGGAAGCGACGAGAACATATGCACCGAGAAGCAGTACCGCTTGGCGGAAGAGGTTGGCAGAGCGCTCGCGAGGAAGGGGTGTATAACCCTGACCGGAGGGGGGAAAGGGGTTATGGAGGCTGCTTTGAAAGGAGCGAAGGAAGAGGGCGGATTGACCGTTGGCATAATCCCTGAGAAAGGCTTGGAGAAGGCTAACAAGTACTGCGACGTGGTCATCGCTTCCGGAATAGGGTTTGCTAGGGACGAGATAAACGTGGCGTCCAGCCACGGCTTGATAGTGGTTGGCGGAGGTGCTGGAACGCTGAACGAGGCAACCTTTGCTTACATGTTCAAGAAACCAATGGTTGCCTTGGAGACCAGCGGGGGTACTGCTAGCAAGATAGCGGGTCAATACTTGGATGTTAGGAAGACTGAGAAAGTGGTGAGCGCGCAGACCCCTGAAGAAGCGGTTGAGAAGTTGTTAAGCATCATTGTTGAGAAGAACAAGAAAAAGGCGAGGGGTTAATTACTGCTTTGACTTCTCCTTCTGCTTATCCCCTTCCGCTTTGGCAGGCTTGGCATTAGAAGCTTCCTTCTTAGCGGTTTTGCCAGGCTGCTCTTTCTCAGACTTCTCCGCCTTGTCTTCACCCCTTTCAGCGCTTGTTCTCGGCTTGGAAGCTTCCTGTTTTGAACTTGCTGTTCGCTTTACGCGAGGCTTCTTCTTCGGGCGCTCAGCTGCTGGCTTGGGCTTGGTCTCCCTGACCTCTAAGTTTAATTCTTTGAACGCCTTCTTAACTTCTGCCCTGGACGCGCCTTTCTTAATCTTCACCAATTGCTTCAAGGGTTCCAAGTGGTTCACGTTACACTTCCTTCGCCGCGTCTGCCCGTCTATCAACACGTAGTTGTCGTCAATTACTTCCACTATGACGCACTTCAACCCCGCATCCCTGCCCGCGAGCTTGACGCAAAGCCTTCCTACCTCTATCATCGCGAAAACACCTCAGTGGTTAAGCCTGGCTTCTAAGCGTATCTTCTCCCTCATGCACTTGCTGCACAGATTCCCGCCGTAAGGCCTCTCAGGCCTCTTCTCCGTCTTTGCCAGTCTTTTGAGCTTGTAAGGAAGCTCTCTCGGGACTCCGTGAAGCTCTGAGTGGCAAGAAGCACACTTAGCCTTTCCCGGCTTCCTCTTCAAATACCTAGTGACCACTCTTCCGGCGGGGAGCTTCTTGAAAATCCTTCTCCAACTCCTACTCTTATGCGTGGGCCGAATCATGGCGAGTGAGAAAAAACCCTTATTTATAAATATTAGCGTATGAGGGCGTGATAAGCGTTAGTGCACCTTTAAAGCCTTCCTTATAGCGATGCTTAGCGCTAAGGAGAGCAAGATGTAGGTTCCAAGCCCGCCAGGCCTCCACCCTAACAGGCTTGTCTCTCCGAGGGGTTTCACCTTCTTCATATCCAGCCTTACTTCCTTGATTGCTCCTTCAAACCTTGACACAGGGGGTTCGTACTCAGGAGCTTTTGTTATCAATATTTGTTTCTCAACGGATTGGTTCCCTGCTTTTACCAAGAGCTTGTACTCCCCTTCCCCGCCTCGGAGTTGCCAAACGCTCACACCTCCGGACTCGTTGAGCTTCTCAACCTCGAGTTCTGGTACCGCTTTCACGCTCACATTCACTCCTGGAACTGCTTGAACGTACACGTTGAAAGGCTGCCCTGGCAGCAAAGGATAGTAGGCGAGGTGGGAGCTCATCCAGCCGAAGACTATGAGGACTGGTATCATGGTGTAAAGCGTGGGTTTGAAGCTGTGCTTCATGTACTTAGCGTTTAACTCCATCATCTTCTTCTGAAGCTTTAACGCCTTCTCAGGGTTTTTGCGCTGCAACTCTTTGAGTTCTGCTTGCATCTTCTTCAAATCCTTCTTAACCCTCTTCATCTCTTCTTGGTCTGTCAAGTACTTGTAAGCGAGGGTTAGAGCAAGGGTTATTATCAGTGCGAGGGATAGTATCCCCCAGAAGTAGCCGAAGCTGAGCAAGGGGTACAGCAAGGGGTTTAGCAAGGATTCCAGCATTCAAGTTGAGAGAAAGGCTTGTTTTAAAAAGGTTTCTTAAGATGGAAGAAGCTACCAAAAAGTTTTTATAAAAAGAAGGAGATTTGGAGAGTGCATGGTTACAGAGCTAGCAGTCATCTCTCTCAGCCTGCTCTTGTCATTCTTCTTAGTGGAGGTGTTCAGGAAGTTTAAGCAACCCGAGGTATTGGGGCAGATATTCGCGGGGGTGATACTGGGACTGCCTTTCTTCGTTTCCTTCCTTGGGAAGAACATCATAAGCGACATACACTTCTTGTCAGACATGGCTATTGTCTTCCTTTTATTACTGGCTGGGATGGAGGTGAAGTTCAAGGACATAATGAAGGTGGGCGGGGAGGCTTTGGTGGTTGCTGTTTTCTCAGCGGCAGTTCCTTTCGTGTTAGGCTTTGTGGTGGGGAAAGCGATGGGTTACTCCAGCCTGGCTTCTCTAGTCTTGGGAGCGACTCTTTCAATAACCGCGGAGGGGACTACTTTGAAGGTGTTGATGGACTTGAACGCTTTGAAGACAAGGGTTGGGGAGATAATACTGGGGGCGGGGATTATAGACGACGTTTTTGAAGTGATATTCCTGACCGTTGTTGTGGTGGCGTCTCAGAAAAGTTTTCAAAAACTCTTGTTCTTCCCGTTAGAGCTTTTAGGATTCGTGGCGGTGGTCTTCTTTGCTTACAAGGTAATCCCTAAGTTCTTGACGTTGGTGAAGAAGGAGCATGACAGGGTCAGCGTGTTTTCAAGCATACTACTCATAGGCTTAGTAATAGCCACTATCTCGCAGTACCTCTCCTTAGGGCCCGTCATAGGCGCGTTCATAGCTGGAATGCTCATCCAGTTGTCTCACAGGCTTAAGAGGGAGGAAACAGTGGTCGTGGAGGAGTTAAAAGTGATGACTTTCAGCTTCATAATACCTTTCTTCTTCATAAACATAGGGCTGCACTTGGACTTTCAAAGCTTGGCAACTAACCTGTGGTTGGTGTTGCTCGTATTATTCATAGCCACTGCTGGGAAGGTGCTCGGAGCGATGGCTGCAACTTCGTTCACCAACTTGTCCGCGAGGCAGGGTTACTTGATAGGTTGGGGTATGAACGCGAGGGGGGCTATGGAGTTAGTCATTGCGGAGATTGCGAGGTCCGCTGGGCTCATACCTATAGAGTTATACTCCGCCATCGTGGTCATGGCGACCATAACCACGATGATATTCCCGTTCTACTTGAAAAGGGTTTGCACCACCCATCCAGAGGTGTTGGAGAAGGGGTGAATGGTGGCTGCGAGTAAGGGTTGTGAGTACGTCTTACTAGCTTCTAAGATGTTGAGAGTGTTAAGAAAAATGTTGGTTGGTTAGCCGCCCATGAACTTTCTCAAGGCGGGGTTCATATCCATTAAGTGCTGCTGGGCTATCTCCTCGTACAACCTGTAAATAATCATGACTGTTAAGAGTATGCCTGTCCCGCTCCCGAACGCGCCTGCTAGGTTGGCTATGGCTGCGAGGAAGCCCACTGCGAATCCTCCCATTACTGTTAATGGCCAGATGTACCTGTTCAGCAACCTTTCAAGCACCCTAACGTCCCTTCTAAAGCCCGGTATTTGAAGCCCTGAAGCCATCATCTGCTTCGCCTGGCTCCTCGCGTCCATCCCTGCGGAGTGCATCCAGAAGATGCTGAAAACCACCGAACCTATGGTGAATATGAGTATGTAAACGAGTGATTGCAGGAGCAACCCCCAAGTGACGCTGCCAGTTATGATGTTGTCCAATATGTTCGGGCTGAAGACGAAGGCTGCTATCCCTGAGATTGGCGTGTTGCCTGCGAATCTTCCCAGCAAGGGGTAGCCCCAGTTGTCTAAGAGCTTCCCGAATAACTGCACGTTGGCGAGCAGGGCCGCTATCAATATAACTGGTATGTTGCTAGTGTAGAAGAACTGTAACGGCCACCTAACCCCGTGACCCCTTATCCTTCCAAAGCTGAGCGGCACCTCCACCTTCATCGCCTGCGTGTAAACGGTGAACAAGAACACCAACACTGTTGCGGCTATCCTTGCCAGCTGGATTGCAGCGTTTTGAGGGTCTTGCATGCCGAGGAATTGGAACAATGCAGGTATTGCGCCCACGCTCGCGCCGCCGGGGTTATTTGGGCTGGGCAACGGGTTCAACATGCGTATCATGATGGTCTGGGACACGCCGGCGGCGATGAACAAGCTGATGCCTGATCCGAAACCCCACTTGCTCACCACTTGGTCAAGGTACATGATGATTACTCCTCCTATGAAGAGCTGGAATACTAGAATTGAAGCAGGGATGCCCGCCTGGGGTCTTAAACCCCCCATCAACACGTAAACCATTGCTTCTAAAAGGATGAAGAAGAGCGTCATTACTTGCTGCAACGCTTGGAACTCTTGCTTGCCCTCATGAGTGGTTAAGTCGTACTTTAATATGCCCGAGCCGTTCAAGAGCTGTAACACGATGGACGCAGTGACTATGGGGCCTATTCCGAGGCTTATGATGCTGCCGAAGCTCGCCCCTAGGATTATTGATAGGAACTCGAATTGTTGGAGGGAGTTCTCCCCTAAGCCGAACAAGGGTATCAATCCGAGTATGTAGAAGAGCACGAGGACGAGGAGGGTCCACTTCAACTTCTCCTTGAAGGACAAGCGTTTCTGCGTCGGGGACGCTACTTCTGGGATGAGGTCTGAAATTGTTTTAACGAGTGACTGGTCGCTCATCTCTAAAACCCCTCAACCCTCCTGCTCCGAGGATTGATCTGAGGACTGCTCAGAGGAGTTTTGGGGTTGCTTTGAGGAGAGCTTTGAAGAGAGCTTCGCCTCGGCAGAGGTTAAGGTTAACTCGTGCCCCCCCTCCCTGAGCTTTTGAACCGCTCTTTGAGAAGCGTCCCTAACCTTCACAACCAGCTTCTCCTCCACACCTTTCAAGCTCCCTGCTCCTAGCAACTTGTGAACGCCCGCTTTTTCAAGGTCTACCTCGCACGAGGACTTGCCCCTTGTCAAGACGCCCCTCTTCTCCAAAGAAGGGAGCTTGTCCCTCAACTGTGAAAGGTTGATAGTCCTGACCCTGCGCCCTGAATTCTGCCTCACGCTGCTGAACCCTTTCGGCTTGGGAAGCTTCCACACGCTGGGCTTCTTGGAAGCGGCTTTCTTGCCGCTTCCCGCTCTGCCTCTACCGCCCCTGTTACCAGCGCCGCGGTGCTTCTTCTTAGCACCCCAACCGTGAGTCTTGCTCCCCCTCAGCTTCGCAACTTTTTTCCTTCCCATAAAGCATCAACCCTTAACTCTAGCTCGTTTAAAGCATTCTCTCCAACAACTCGTTGATAGCGGGGCCCCTGTATCCAAGAGCGCCTCCCTTCTTGTAAGACGCCTTCAACCCATTCTTCCCGAAGCCTTTTCTGGGCGGCTTCAACCGGTAAATGACCCTACCCTTCTTTACGTGTTTGGACGCGGATTCAAGCTTCTTCTCCACCTCAGCGTCCACCTCGCCCCAAGTGGCGTAGTCCTTAACCTTCTCCAACATGCATCTGACCTCTTTTGAGTCAGGTATCAAGGCGCAGGAGTGCTTCCTCTCCAAGTTGAGCATCTTGAAAGTGTCCCTCACCTCTCTACGCGCCCCTATCAACCCCCTAATCATGACCACTGCTATCTTAGCCTGCGATTTGGCTTTTGCTCCTTCCTTATCGGCTTTGCCCGGCTTGCTCGCCTTATTAGAGAGGGGCTCTGCTCCAACCCCTTGCTTTTTCTTAGAGGCATTGCTGGAGTTGGCAACTTTCCTCTCCGCTTCGCTTCCCTGTCCTGCCTTATCCGCCGCTGCCACCACTCCTTTCACCTCAGGATTCCTCAACGGTTCCAACGCCTCCCTCTTCAGAAGCAGCAGTGCTTCCCTCGTAAATCTTCAAGCGTTGATTGTAAGGAGAGTTCAGCTTGGTCTTCACGAGCTGCCTCAAAGCGTCTTCCAAGGCGTGTATCATATTTATCTTGTTCCTCGTCTGCCCGAAGGACTTGCTCCAAACGTCTTGTATCCCTGCAAGGCTTAACACCTTCGCCACTTCCTTCTCCGCCACTAACCCCTTGCCCTTAGGCGCGGGCATCAGCTTTATGCGCACCGAGCCGCACCTGCCTGTAACCGCGAAGGGTATGCTGTGCTTGCCGTCGCAGCCGCACCTCCAAGAACCGCAACCCCTCCTAATCTTGAATATGTTCATCTTGGCCCGTCTAACCGCTTTATCCCTTGCTGGCACGGTCTCCTTGGCCTTGCCAAGTCCCATCCCTACGTGGCCGTCCCGGTCGCCCACGACTGCCATGGCTGTGAATTGGGGCTTGTTCCCCTCCCTCGTCTTCTTCTGGGTCTGCTTGAAAACCCTTCTCTGGCCTCCTCCGAACTTCCCCTTACTCTGACCTATGAGCACGAGGTCGGTTTCAAGATTGACTAATGAGTCCACTATTTGAGGTTCCAAGACGGCAACCCCTTTGTCCAAGAGTTCGTCAATGCTCGTTATCAATCCCTCCTTCACCTGCCTCCCTATCAAGGTTTTGGGCTCCCACGCTTCGCCATCCTCCACGACTGTAGGTGCTTCTTCTACTTCCTCAACCTCTACAGGTTCTAAAACCTCCACTTCTGCTTCGCCCTCTGCTTCTTCTGAGTCTCCTTCTTCGCTTAGTTGCGCCTCTGGCGCGGCGCTTCCTTGCTCTGAAGCAACAGCAACGGGTTTCTCCTCCGCTCCTTCCCGCTCTCCTTCCCGCTCCTTTACTTGTTCCTCGGACCCTTCTCCTCCTGCTACCGGTGCAGCGGGAGCGGGCGTTGATTCCTCAGACGATTCCTCGGAGTTCTCCGCACTGGTTGAAGCAGTTAAGTCTTCGGGCTCAGGGTTTTTTGAAGCCTTTGAAGCCGTTGCCTGCTCGCTCGCAGGGGCTTCCTCAACTATTTCTTCCTGCCCTGCTTCCTTCTTCTCCTCTTTCTTCTTTGAACCAGTCATCTTTAAACTCCACCTCCAAGCCCTTCATCAGCGATCAAGCCTTCCCTTGCCTTGGAGGGTTTGGGCTTGGCAATCCGTGATTGTTTAACAATCTTTTCCTTCACCGCTTCCACGTCGCCTGCTTTCTTCAAGTGCTTCCCAGCAATCCTCTCCTCTGAGGGGAACGCTTCCTCCGAGCAAGGAATGCTTAGCCCGGCGTCTAAGGCGCCCTTCGCCGCTGCGAACAACCTGGAACCCTTCACAGGAGGGTGTAGCCCTATGTCGAGGACGGCTTCCTTCACCCCTTTCTCCAACGCCCTCACTCCTGTCAAGAAGCCCACGAGGTAAGCAGCGGGAATGCTTTTAAGAGAGCCCTTCCACCCTAGATTTGCAAGCGAGGAGGAGTCCGCCCCCGCCATAACTAAGTCGCCGTCTGGGTGGTAGTTAACTACTTGAACCGTTAGCTTGGCGTTGCTCTTCCTAACCACTAGCCTGGGCTTTCCTGACTTCAGCAAGGAGAGCCTCTTCTTGTAATCAGTCCTGCCCCGCATCCTCCTCTTAAAGGCCAATCTTACCAGCTTCCTCACTCAGCACCACCCTTTGCTAACTCGTTCTCCTCTATGTACAACTTTAAGTGCCTCTTGCTCCTGAAGAAGCCGCCTTTCACCATGTTGTAAAGCTTTCTGTAATTCCTTGTTTCCAACACGCCTTTCTCCTTCAATGTTTTAAGGAACTCCCTTTGAATCCTTACCTTGTTCATCCACGCTTCCTTCTTCGGAAGCCTGGTCTTGAAGGAGCCCTTCCTGGAGCCGGCGCCTTTCCTCAACCCTTTGGCTTTCTGCCTTTGAAGCTTGTTAGCCCTCGCCCTGGAGACGCCTTTCTTCTTCACAACCTTTACCAGCTTGTCGCTTATTAATTCTCTGACGTCCCTCTTAGTTATTGCTTCCTTCACGTCGTGAAGCGCGGAGGGGTCTAGCTTAACCCTCTTCTTAGAAGCCTTTAACAGCTTCGCCGCCAACCTTTTCTGAAGCTTCAAGTTCATCATTAACACCTTCACTGCTTCTTAGTAAGGATTTTGTCCCTCTCCTCTTTCTCCTTCTTCCTCCGCTCCTCGGGGGTGAGTTCCTTCTTGACGGGTTTCTCTTCTTTCCCCAGTTTTTCCTCCACCCCTTTGGACTCTTTCTCAGATTCCTTCTTCTTCGCCGCTTGCTCCCTCGCCTTCTTCAACGCATTCCTCTCTGTTAATTCATTCCTCAACTCTTCCAGGAACTTCGCGGGGTCGAGGTTGAGTATCTTCAACTTCAACGAGCCCGCCTTCTCCACGATTAAGGCTTTCTTCCGCTTCCCGACTTTTCCGCTTATAACAACTCCTTGCCTTGCAGGGTTCAACCCTTCTAATTGTTCAGGGTTGCTCACCAGGACTGGCTCCAAGCCCTGCCTCGCTAATCCTTTAACAGCGGCGGGGCTTCCCCAGCCAGTCTCCACTTTCCTACCGTAACCCCTCTTGCCAAGCCTTAACTTGTTGGTAATACCTCTCGGCCGCCTCCAAGAAGGTTTGAGCTTTGCCTTTTTGTGGCTGTCCCTCCTCTTGAAAACCGGCTTTTTAGCCTTCAAAGCAGCCCTTTTCTCCAGCAAATCCTTAATCATGCAATCACCTTGTCATCCTTTTGAACCAGGTATATCCCGTCTTGGTATATGCGTTTGTCAAACCCCCTCCTCTTAGTCAGGGTTTCTATGGAGGCGGCGGTTTGACCCACCCTCTCCTTGTCAACTCCTTCCACTGTGATGAAGTCGCCTTCAACCTTGACTTGTACGTCGCTTGGCAGCTCTAAAACCCTTGGCTGCTTCTCCCCGATGAAGTTCTTAACCTCTAACTTGTTGCCATTTACCGAGACGTTCATTGGGAAGTGGCTGGCGCATATCTTGAGCTTGTAAGTGAAGCCCCGAGTCACTCCTTTGAACATGTTTCTTAAGTGCGCCTTATAGGTGTAGAGCAGCTTTTTCTCCCTCTTAGTGGCTTTCTCGCACCTCACCAACACCTCGCCACCCGCTACTTCGTAAGCTATTCTGGGGTGGTACAGCTTCCTCGCAACCGTTCCCTTAGGTCCTTGAACGGTGAACACCCCTTCTTCTTCCTTGACTTGAACCCCTTCAGGGATTTTCAAGGATTCCTGCAAGTCTGCCTTAGCCATTTTCAATAACAGTAAGCTATCAGCTTCCCTCCTAGTCCTTTCTCCTTCGCCTCGTAGTGAGTCATTAATCCTTGACTTGTTGAAACTATGAGTATGCCGAAGTCTCTGGCGGGGAGGTATCTCTGCTCCCACTTCTGGTAGTCCTCCTTCTTCACCGAGAAGCGGGGCTTCACCACTCCCACCTTGTTGATGTTGCCGAGCAGGTTTATCCTGAGGAGGTTGCCCTTAGAGTCAGGTATCTCCTCAAAGGAGCCTATGTATCCGTGCTCGTTCAGCATGGTTAAAACCTTCTTTATGAGCTTGTTGTTGCTCTTAGTCAAGACCTCTTTCCTACCCGCCCTTTCATAGTTGTATATTTGTGAAAGCGCATTTGCCAAGGGATCGTTCAGCGACATCTTTTTCATTCCTCCTGGTTTAACTGTACTTCTTGAATCCTATGCTGGGAGCTATCTCCCTGAAGCACTGCCTGCACAGCCCTAAGCCGTAGCTGTGTATGTGAGCTCCCGTCCTGCCGCACCTTTTGCAGCGGTGCAGGTTTTTCCCGTTGCTCCTCTTCTTAGGGTTGTTGTGCTTGAGCCACTTCTTAACCTTTCCAGGCTTGCCGCCTATCTGGTTCAGCATCTTCTCCCAGTGAGAGTAAGTCATGACACCACCTCTACGTTGTAGTGTTGCTTGAAGTAGTTAATGGCTTCCTCCTTAGTGACGAGTTGTTTCTTCCCGGGCTTCGCCTTCTTAACGCGCCTCTTCGCCACTCTTAAGCCAGGCCTCGCCAGCTTAATGGTTACTTGGAACCCCATCATTCCTATGTCTGGGTTGTACTTCACACCCGGCAGCTCTATGTACTCAGGTACTCCGAAGGAGACGTTGCCGTGGTTGTCAAAGCAGCTCTCTGGCAGCTTGTTATCCTTAGCGCCTAGAAGCTTTGGTATGAGTTCCAACGCCTTGCCCCCCCTCAATGTGAGCTTGCACCCGAGGGGTATGCCTGGCCGGACTCCCCAAGTGGGTATCCTCTTAGTCGCGAAGGTCTTCACCGGATTCACTCCTGTGATGTATTCTATCAGCGCTATTGCTCTCTCCAAGGTTTTCTGATCAGTCCCTGTTCCTATGTTGAACACCACTTTCTCAACGAAGATCCTCCTCATCCCTTGCTCCTCGCTTCCACTCTTCCTTGATTGCTCCAAGTTCACCATTCTCAACCAACCACTAACGCGTACTCCTTCCTCGTCTGGCGAGTTTTGCCTCCTGACTTGAATATCAACACCTCGCCCTCCACTGCTTCCACCTCGCCCGAGGCTCCGGCGTGGGCGCCTTTGTAGAGGAACACCTTCGCTCCTTTCTCAAACCTTAAATGCTTCTTCACCTCTTGCCCTGGCAGGGTTATTACTAACGAGTCTCCTGTCTTGTAATCTTTCTTGTCCAAGAGGATGTTCCTGCCGTCAAAGGTGTGTAGTTGAAGCTTCCCCTTCGGAAGCATGGTCTTGCCGGTTATCTTGACGGTCTTGGCCTTGGATTCTTCTTCCTTTATTGGTTGAATGGTCAGTCCCTTCTCGGTGAGCCACACCTTGTAGTGCTCCTTCAAGGAGGGTATGCTTAGCACGTCTGTGAATCCCACAGGGTGCTTGTGGGATTTCCTGACCTTTCCGTCCACCAGCACGAGTCCTTTGTTGAGTATGAACTTCGCTTCCTTCAAAGTTTCCGCTTTCCCAATCATTTTAAGAGCATTCCCTAAGGATATTGCTAGGTCGAAGCTGTGCGCTCCAGGCCTAGGCCTGGTGACGAACTTGTTCTCCTTCCGCGCGATGTTTATGTTTCGGTGCGCTGCGTGCCTCTTCAAGTGGTACTGGCTCATTCCTTACCACCCTTCCCAGCGTTTTTCTTGGCAGGCTTCTCGGCTTGCTTTGATTCTTCCACTGCCGCTCCGGGCTCTGCGCTTTTCTCCTTTGCGCCTTGCTTCTTCAGCTTGGCAAGCCTCTTCTTGTCGTCAAGGTTTAACTCTGTGATTATTAGGTTTGAGGGGTGCAACGGCTTCTTAGCCTTGGAGCCATCCTTCTTGGAAACCTCTACTTTTGAAACGTATACCTCGCAGTGCTTCACGTCCACGCTCTCCACTTTTCCCTCTGTTCCTTTAAACGAGCCCCTCACGACTTTCACCTTGTCATTCCTCCTCACCCTTATGCTTCTAACACCGTACTTCTCCCTTAAATCCTTGGACAGGTGAACTGCTAGCAACCTGCCTTTTAAGTGGAGCGGCGCGTTAGCCAAGTACTTCCTCTGCTTCCTAGGCTGCTTGCTGCTCCTCCAACTCTTTGAAAATATTGACTTCACCTTAAACCACCACTCTAGCTACTTTTGCAACCCCTGGCCACCTGTCGCACGCCTCCCTCGCTATCGGCCCTTTGAAAATGGTTCCTTTAGGGTTGCCTTTCTCGTCTTTTAAAACAACTGCTGCGTTGTCTTCAAAGCTTATCCTGGTGCCGTCAGGCCTCTTGTAGGGCATGCGCTGCCTCACTATCACTGCTGGAACTACTTGCTTCCTCATGTCAGGCCTTCCCTTCTTCACGCTCGCAAACACCAAGTCCCCTACACCTGCAGCGGGAACCCTTCCCTTAACGGTTTTGTGACCCTTCACCGCTATTATCTTGATTACCTGCGCGCCTGAGTTGTCGCAGGTTTGAACGTATGAACCTACTTGCAAGCCCCGCGTGATGCGCGCCTTTACCGCCTTCATTCCTCACCACCCTTCCCAGCATTTTTCTTGGCAGGCTTCGCCGCGTTGCTCTTCTTAGCGCTCTTCTTCGCTGTTTTCTTAGTCGTTTTGGGAGTCTTAGTGCTTTGAGCGTTTTTGCTCGAGTCCTTCGCGGAGTCTTTCTTCGAGGCCTGTACCTCTGGTTTCTCTTTTTTTTCTTCCTTCAACAAAGGAGCAGTTCTGCCTACCACTTCCACCACTACGAAGTGCTTGGTCTTGGACAACGGCCTAGTTTCTTTTACCCTGACCTTTTCCCCTGCCTTGGCGTTTATGCAGGGAGGGTTGTGAGCCTTCACTCTGGAAAAACTTTTAGCGTACCTCTCGTACTTCTTCACGAAGCGCCTTCTCTCCCACTCCACGGTCACTGTTTTAGCCATCTTGTCAGACTTCACCACGCCCGTGAATAACCTTCCTCTGAGGGAAACTGAGCCGTGGAACGGGCAGTTCTTGTCTTCGCACTTCATCTTGATTTCACCCTTTCTTCAGGCCTTGCAAGGAGTTCCTCGCCCTTAACAAGCCTTTCCTTGACTTTGAAGTCAGCGGAGTTTTTAAGCACCCTTTTAAATCCTTTGCTGGTTTCTAAGAGCAAGGTGTTTCTAGTTTCGTCTCTAACAACTCCTTTAAGCCCTTTCAAGGACTCGTTCTTCGAGCTAGCAATGATTACTTCTTCCCCGATTAATTCGTGCTTGTACTTCTTCATCTTACGTCCACGCTTTCAGGCGCGAAGCCCAGCTTTGCAAGCTCCGCCCTTATCTCCTTCCTGTGGTCTCCTTGTAACTCTATCATGCCTTCCTTCGCCGTGCCTCCGCACGCGAACCTGTTCTTGAGCTTCTTGCTTAAGTCCTTAACGTTTATCTCGTTCTCGTTGAAACCCTTGATGACGGTGTACGTCTTCCCGAATTTTCGCTTTTCCAAAGTCACCGTTATTGTTTGCTTCTCCTTCGCTATGGTTTCGCAGACGCAGAGGTCTGTTGGTAAGCCGCACTTAGGGCATATCTCGCTCATTTTTTCAAAGCCGTTTTAATCCTGGCAATAGTCCTCCTTAGGTTTTTTATCTGACCCGGGTTTTGAGGGGGAGTTCCTGTCGCTACTTGCGCGTTCAGCTTTATCAGTTCCAGCTCCGCCTCCTTCAGCTTCGCCTTCAACTCTTCCTCTCCAAGTCCTTGCAAGTCCTTGAACTTCATCCCTCAACCTCTTCTTCCTCTGCCTTGGATTTTTCCTCTTCCAAGGCTTGGTCAGGGCTTGTTTCTTCCAAGCCAGTGATTGTTTCAAACACTTCTATGTCGTCAGGTAGTTTGGTGGTTGGGGGCATGATGCTTACCTTGACCCCTACCACTCCTGACTTCAACCTTGCAATCTTGTAAGCGGTGTCCACCCCGGTGAGGGCTATGTCCCCGCACTTCTTCAAGTAGCCGGAGTAGAAGCGCCACGTCCTAGCCCTCGCGCTAGGCACCTTCCCGCTTATCAACACTTCCACTCCTCGCGCCCCTGCAGACATCACGTCTTGGATTGCTCTGTAACCTATGCCTTTGAACCGGTTGCTCCCAAACCGTTCCAACGCGCTGGTGATGTTCTCAGCCACTATCTCAGGGTCCAGGTTGGGGTTCTCCACTTCCTCTATCTCCACTTGCGGGTTGTCCAGGTTGAACTTCTTCTTCAACTCCTTTGTTAGGAGGGCTATGTTAACACCTCCCCTCCCAACCACCAGGCCCGGCCTGGACGCCTTTACAACTATCTTCTCCCCGAGAGGCGTCTTCATAAGCGTTACGTCGCTGAGCCCTGCCCTGTTCAGGAATTGCTTCACGAACTCCTTGATTCCGTGCTCGGTCATGTTTTGCTCCACGAACTTTCGCTCTATCATTTCCCCTCTCCCTCGCTTGCTTCGCCTTTCGTCAAGTTCCTTGCCTTTGGCTCTTCCTTCGATGCCTTGGGATTCTCCGCTCCTTCTTTCCGAGTGACTGCTGTTTTTTTGCTTTTTTGGGTGCTGGCTCCTGGTTTCTCGCCGGTGCTTGCTTTTTCAACCTTGGCTTTCTTCTCAGAGGCGGCTTGCTTTGCAGCTTTTGGCCGAGTCTTTGGTTGAGCTTGCTTCTTCTCCTTCGCGACGCGTCTGGCTCCTTCAGCTTCTTTAACCACCACTTCTAGGTGGGTGCTTTTCTCCTTCCTCCTCACATGCCTGCCGTACTTGTAACTCCTGCTGGCTTGGTGGGCTGCTGCGTGTATCACGACAAGGTCTGAGCTTAATCCTTGGTTCTGGGCGTTCGCCTCTACCGCTTTCAACACTTGCAACACTTGCCTCGCCGCCTTGACAGGGTACTTCCCAGGCCCTATTCCTGGCTTATGCCCCGCTCCCTCGGTGAACCTGGTGAACGGGATCGCCCTTTCCAAGTTTGCCGCTGCTTCCAGCAACGCGACTGCCTTGCTCAACGGCTTCCCCTTTATGGCTTTGCATATCTCTACGCACTGCTTGGTGCTCACGGGCAGGGCCTTGCCTAACGCCTTCGCCACCCCCGCCGTGCTTCCTTGATAAGCGTACCTGTTCATCTTACTTCACACTCACGTAAGCGCTCGACCTAGTGGCGCCCACTCCCGGCGCGGAGTGCTTCACGCTCTTCCGCGTGGGTGCGAATTCCCCGAGCCGCATCCCTATCATTTCCGGCACGATGTTCACCGCTATGTACTCCTTGCCGTTGTGCACCCTTATCGTTTTCCCAACCCATTTGGGCAGGATTATCATGTCCCTCAAGTGAGTCTTGACGACATCTTTCTTCTCCAACTTTTTAACAAGTTTCTGCTCTGCCTCTGTCAATCCTCTCAGCAAGGTTCTCCTCGCCCTGCTGGGAAGCACGCTTGCCAGCTCTGTTAGGCTCATTGATTGCAATTCCTGCAAGGTTTTCCCTCTGTAAGTGAATTCCTTAGCCATTTAACCCTTCACCCTCTTCCTCTTCTTGCTACCGGTCTGCTTAGGCCTTAGCTTCCCAACCTTCCTCCCTGGCGGAGCGTTCTTGGGAGCGATTGTCGGCCTGCCTTTGTGGCTACTCTTAGTTCCTCCGAATGGGTGGCTGACCGCGTTCATAGCCACCCCGGACACTCTCGGGTAAAGCTTGTTCCTAGCCCTCATCTTGTGGTAAACCCTCCCAGCTTTCAAGAAGGGCTTCTCCAAGCGGCCGCCCCCTGCAACCACTCCTATTACTGCTTTGCACTCAGGGTGGAACGGCCTCACCTTCTTTGAGGGGAGTTGTACCAACACTTTTCCTTCCGCCTTGCCCACCACTCTTGCGAAGGTGCCGGAGCTCTTCACAAACTTCCCTTTGTCGCCGGGCACGGATTCCAAGTGAAAAACAGTTGTTCCCAAGGGTATGTCTTTCAGCTTTAAAACATTCCCTATCCTCACATCTGGCTTGCCAATGGTGAATTCTTCACCAACCCTTACGCCTTCAGGTGCTATGAGCAACCCCTCTGTGTTGTCATCGTAGACCACCCTTGCCAGGGGTGCTGTGTGGGCGGGGTCTTTTAACAACTCCACTATCTTGTATGACTGCTTCTCCTCCAGGCAGGGCTGCCCTTTGAACCGGAAACTCGGGCTTCGATAAGTCGGGCTTCCCTTCCCTCTCCTTTGCTGTATAAGGTTCTTACCCATTCACATCAACCCCAGGTTGGTGGCTACGTCTATGGCCGGTGTTTCTTTTGAAAACTTGACATACGCTTTCTTCCTCCCTTTTGAATCCGTTAAGGTCCTAACCCTTTCCACCTTTGCGCCTAGCAGGCCTTCAACTTCCTTCTTCACTTGTTCCTTAGTGGAGTCCTGGCTCACCACGAACACCAATGTGTTATGGGACTCCATCTGCCTGAGGCTTTTCTCGGTGGCTAAAGGGTACAAAATCATTGTTTCACCTCGCTTGTGAAGAGCTTGTTCTCCTCCAGCTCCTTCATCGCTTGCTCCGTGAACAAGGTTATCCTGCCAGGGTGGGTGCCTGGCGCTAATAATTCCGCGTTCAAAGAGTTCACGGGCACCGCGTCCACTCCTGGAATGTTGTTAGCGGCTTTCAAAACTTTCGCTCCTTGAGAGGTGACTATGAGCAATCCTTTCTTGACGCGCTTCCGCCTACCCCTCGCATTTCCCTTGCCGGCCCGCTCCTTCGCTTCAGAGCATCTTTCCAGCTCTGCACCAAAGCCAAGCTTGTTAAGAGCGTCCACCACTTCCTTCGTCTTGGAAAGTTCTTCAAAGGAGGGTTCTGCGATGAAAGGGTATTGCTCGGGCGCCTTGTGACCTCTCTCCTGTACGAGTTCCTTCACCAGAGTGGCCGCCATCGCGCTCCTAACCGCTTTCCTCTTCTCCTTCTTGTTAATCTTTAAAACCCAGTTCTTCCAAGACTTGGGGGGGTGCGCCCTCCTTCCGCCCACCGTGCCGGGGGCGAAAGCGCCTTCCCAGTTGAATCGGGTCCCTCGCCGGGAGAGTATCTTCCTAGGCACCCTTGATATGCCGTACCCGTAGGAGCCGCGGTAACGCCTCCTCCTCTTGGATAGTTTGACGGAATGCCTCTTCCCTGCTTCGGGGTTTGCGCCGTACGGCTGCCTCTTCCAGGACTGCAAGGCGAGAACCGCTCTCTTTATGAGGTCTGGCCGCACCGCTTCTTTGAACTGTTCTGGCAGGGTCAACTCCTTCAACGCTTTCCCCGTCCTTGATAACACTTTCAGCTTCATCTTCCCTGCTTGGAACTAGCGCTTACGTGCTTGATTGGGAGCAGCTCTGCCTCCTCGGCTCTCAACGCTTTTCTGAGCACGAGCAGCCTCTTCTTCGGCCCCGGCACGCTGCCTTTGAGTAACAAGTAATCATTCCTTAGCAAGCCGTAATTCACGAATCCTCCCTTCACGTTCACTTCTTCTGGCTTGTCGCCAATCCTTATTATCTGAGCGTTTAATTGAACCCTTTGGTGGAACCCTGCTTGGCCAGCCATTGCTAGGCGATACATGAAGTGTTGCTGAGCCTTCCAGCCCCCGAGCGTTCCTGGCCTGCGCCTCCCTTTCTCGGATTTGTGGCTTTTCAAGCTGATGCCGAAGCGCTTCACAGGTCCCTGGGTGCCTTTGCCCTTGGTGATGCTGAACACGTCCAGGAATTGTCCCTCTTTGAAAACGTCTTTTACTCGGACTTCTTCCTTGATCAACGCGAATTCTGTTTTTTCTTGCAATGAGCCTCCGATGCCTATCTCGAACACTTCGGGCTTCTTCTTCCCGATGCCTGTTAGGTGTGGCTGGGTATGCACTATGAGTTTCGCGTCGTCGAACGCGGAGAGGTCTTTTTCCTTGAAAGTTGTTGCTTTCTGCTTCACCTTTCTCGAAAGGTTTTTGTCAAAGCGGAGCCAAACCTCTTTTGCAGGGTTGCCTTGCTTGTAGAACCTCAGTCCTGCTATCTTAAGTGGTGGGCACTCAACCACGGTTACTGGTATGACCACTTCCTCGCCGCGGTACAAGGAGTGCTTCCGCTCGTCAAGCACTGTTACGTGCGTCATTCCTGCCTTGTAACCAGCAAACCCCGCTGGCTTTGCCTCGGCCAGGGCGGGCCAAGTCCTTATCCTTGGGTAAATCCTTTTAGCCCTCTTCCTGGGCCAGTACTGAACGCTTCCGCTCCTAGGCTTGTGAGTCCTCGGCATCTCCTTGTTCCTCTGTAACAGCCTATTTCGAACCCTTTCTCAGAAAAACTTGAGAAGAGTTCTTCTCAGGCCAGTACTTCCGGGAAGCGGTTGAGAATCGGAAATGATTTATAAAGGTTGTGGGTTGGAAAGGGGTTTGATGAAAAAACAAGGAAGTGCTAGCCATAACCCTCATTCAACTTAGACTCAGTCGGACCTTGACACCCAAAATACAAAGAAGCACCAACCAACACCGAAAACAAACCACGCCTCCCAAAACGCTTAAACAAGTCCCACGCACCCTCCACGCAAGAGAAGGAAAAACGCATATAAAAAAGTTTCGTTTTTAACCACCAACAAGTGAATTCAAAAAAATTTGTTTCTATATGGAGAGTAACAATGCTTTTAAATTGGTTCTCCTTCTCAAAAAGCATGACTAATTGTAAGAGTTACGTGTTACACCTAACAGCTAACGAGAGGGAAACCGTCCTGTACTACCGTTCCTTTAACCCGGAAGCTAAGAGGGGTTGCTCTAAAAGCGTCAGGTTAAGTCTTGAAGGAGCCATCCACTCAAAAGAGTTAAGCGACAAGCAGGCAGACGGGTGGGTGGAAAGGTTGAGGTTGAAAGGGTTAAGGGCGGAGTTGTTAAAAAGCCCGCTGGGAACGGTGGTGAAGGCGTACGCTGGTTACGAGGAGTTAAGAGGCGTCAAGGAGTTGTTGCCGTCATTCTCAGCGGCGAGGCAGAGCCCTTACGACTACGCCAAACTCTTAATACACCCCTTCCTCCGGGTAAGCGTGGAGGAAGAAGTCCTGATACACACAGCTCAAGGAAAAGTGCCTGTTGCAGAAGCGTTGAGAAACCCCTCTTTGTTAAGTGAAAGGGAGTTGGCGTCACTAGAGGATGTGGTGAACGATGTCGTGCTAACGCTTGACATAGAAACTGACGAGCAAGGATTATTAACACACGTAGCGATAGCTACTAACAAAGGAAACACCTACCTTATAACTAAGCACCCGCCTGAGGAACTTGAAGGTGTGCAAGTATTAACTTTCAAAGAACCAGAGGAAGCCGCGCTCCTAGCAACCCAGGTGGTTAGAGAGGAAGACCCTTTGATAATAAACGTGTACAACAAGTCCTTCGACGACTTAACGCTGAGGAAGTGGAGCTACCTCCCTGGCGTGGAGCCAGAGGAAAAAGTGAGAATAACCGCTTCCAGGAAGAGGTTGAAAAAGACCGTGCAGAAGGGGAGGGACTCGTTAGACTTGTTCCTCGCAGGGTTGAAAAGGCAGTACAAGGGAGGCCACGGGTTGGAAGACCAAAGCACCGTTCCCTTCGAGAAAACCATAAGCATAGATGAGTTGTGGAGGCTCGGAGAACGAGGGGGGGAGGGCTCTGCTGAAAAGATGGCAAGGTACGCGTTGAACGACGCAGAGGGCGAGTTAAGATTCGCGTTGTCAGAGCTTAAAGGCATAGCGGAGCAAGCAGTGCTGCTCAACTGCAACTTGATGGATATCTGCTTCTCCAAGCCAGAATCCTTGGTGAAGAAAAAGATTAACAGGGAGTTCTTCATAATGAACAACACTTACAAGAACAGGCACACCAACCAACCCTTAAGGCTTGAAAAGCTAACTCTCGGCTTGAAAGGGGAAAAGGAAGGGGTGGTGGAAGGAGAATTGTTCAAACCCCTCCCCTGGTACCCCGCGTTCAAGGACTACTTAAAGTTCATAGACGCTCACCAATGGTTTTACAAGGCGAGGAAGGCGGAGCGGTTAGAGGAAAAAGTGGCTTACTCTGAAATAGTGGAGGCCGCGACCAGGATAGTTTTCTCAGAGCTAAAACATTTCTTGGAAGGGTTCAACGCTTACACCGCCGAGGAGGCGGAGAGCTTAGCAAGGAACAACCCTTACTTCGCGTGGAGGGATGCGCGGTTCGCGAAGGAATACCTCGCAGATGCCTACCAAGAATACCAAGGAGGAACTGTCCTGAACTCTGCGTGGCTGTTAAGAACGGTTAATAACTGCGAGGAAGAGTTAAAAACTTTCTTAGAAGGAAAGGTGTTAGCTAGCAACGAGAGGTTCTACTTCTTAGAGGAAGGAGTTAGTGAGTTATTGGAAGAGAAAGAGCTGGGAGTGGTGCTTGCCAAGGGGAAAGCAATAGTGGTTAAAGGTAAAGCGGTGGTGTTAACCAAGGACTCCTTGTTCTACATCGGCTTCAAACACCCGAGAAAAGCAGCGAAGATTCACAAAGCGTTGTTCAAAGAGTTAGTGGTTGAAGCCTTGAGAGGAGCGTCCAAGGAGGAGTTAGAAGCAAAGGTGAGGCAGGCCTTCACCAACCTAGGAAGTAGGGAGAGGCAGGAATTGTTGCTAAGAGACGAGAAAGGGTTCTACGTTCAAGGAGTCAAAGGCAGGCTGAGGGGGAGCGGCGCGGTGGATGAGGCGTACTACCAAGAAAGGTTTAGGGAGATTTACAAGGACTTCTTGAAAGCGATGCGCGTGGAAGCGGTTAGGAGCGACGACCTCTTCTCGCGAGCAACTTGGCACGGGTCAAAGGGTTCTTGAAGGCGCAGTCAGGGCACTTAATGCCAATGTCTGAGTAATACGCTTGGTTGTCGCAGTTCGGAGGGAGCACAAGGGGCTTTGAAAAAGAGTGCCTCAACTGGCCCTCGACGTATGCGTCTCGGAGCGGCCCTTTGTTCCGCTTGTTCCATTCCTGGATGAAGGAGTAAACCTCGTCCTTGTCCCACCCAGAGCAGCGAAGAAAGTTTATCAACACGAACAAAGCCCTCTTCCTCCCGTCGCTCAACCCTTCGAGGATCCTCTTAATGCAAGGAGGGAAGAACTTCTCAGGGATTTTCTCCCTTGGCTCTAACTGCTTGAAAGACCCCCTCCCAGGACTCCCCTCAGTTTCAGGGATTTCTGGCTTGAAGTCGAAAGCCCTTGCTAACAGCGAAGCGGCGCTCCCCCGCCCCTTAGACCGGTCAAGGAAGGGTTGAACCTCTGCCTTCTCAGGAGCTGCGTCTTCTCTTTCAAAGCTTAACAATTCGTCAGCGTCAATCACCACTGAGGCGAGCAAGGATTTCTCATGCAAGGAGTAAGGCATCCTGTAAAGGTGCCTGGAACTTATCAGCAAGGTGTCCACCTTTATCAAAGGGTCCGGGTTCAAGTCAATGGAGCCGTCCTCTCGCCTCCCCTTCAACTCCTCAACCCTCAAACCAGTCTTCTTGGAAACAACGCTTAAATCCTTCCCCTCCCTCTTCAAGATTTCCTGCTTCACAGGCTCCCTTATTAAGAACTTCAAGTACTCTGCCATTCTGCGAGGAAACCGATATAAACAGATTTATTGAAATCGGATCGGTCAATTCGATCGTCGGGA